>NZ_JBHXJK010000221.1:0-9313 GCF_042723255.1 Amycolatopsis thailandensis | reverse complement strand
CCCTACCTTGAGGGTAGGGAAGGAGGCCTTCACGGACTTCCGTCTCATCCTTAAAGTGTATAACGACCTATACGGCCCGGCGAAAGGCGTTTGTCGCCGGAAAACGGCGACAAACGCCAAAAGAAGCTCAAGAAGAGGACCACCCGCTCCAGGAGCGAACCAAGGTGCTCACCACGGCATGTGGAGCAGGCTGCGTCTCGTACTGCGGATACTTCTCACGCAGCAGTCGCATCGAGGGCGCCTGCTCCTCGGGATCGGTGAGTACCCGGGCGACGCCGTCGGCCCGGGCCCACCAGAGCCCTGTCCAGTCCTCGTCGTAGCGATCGGTCAGGAAGCTGACCACGGGGTTCTCCGCGATGTTCTTCAGCCGTCGCAACGCCGTCGTGCTCTTGGGTTTGTGGTCGATCGCGAACGCCACCGAGTCGCCTTCGACGACGAACGTCACCGGCACCAGGTGGGGCACGCCGTCGGCGCCGGCCGTCGCCAGCCTCGCGATCCGTTCGCCTTCGAACCGGGACCGGGCTTCCGCAGGCGTCAACCGCATGCCCGCAACCGTACCTAGCCCGAGCGGCGTACGCGGAGCACGTTGTCGGAACGCGTTCCTTGCTGTCCTTCGGGTCCCGGGAAATCGCGCGTGATCAGATCCCGCCGTTCCACGGTCCATTCGCCGTCGGCCAGCTCCAGCGCTTCGAGTACCTCGGCCGGCGTCGGGAAGTGGACGTCCTTGTGCGGCGGCTCTTCCATCCACGTCGGCCAGCCCGCGTGGCCGGCGACGATCAGGGTCCCGCCGGGGGACACGGCCTCGGTGGCGCGTCGGAGTGCCTTGTCCCGCTCGCCGTTTTCCTCGACGGGGGAGTGGAAGAACTGTGCGGAGACGAGGTCGAAGCGCCCCTCCGGGAACGATTTCGCCAGGTCATGGCGCTCCCAGGTGATGCCCTCGGCGCCGGCTTCGGCCGCGTGCCCGGCGGCACGCTGCAGCGCGACGTCCGAGATGTCGACGGCGGTGACGCGCCATCCCTGTCGCGTGAGCCAGATCGCGTCGCCACCTTCGCCGCAGCCGAGATCGAGTGCCGTGCCCGGCGTCAGCGAGGCGACCTCGGCCACCAGGATCGGGTTCGCCTTGCCGCTCCAGACCTGGTCCTTGTCCCGGTAGAAGTCTTCCCAGAACTGTTGTGTGGAATCCATGTCCGAAAGATGCCCCTGGTTCGACCAGGCTCGCAAGTTCCGTTGCCGTTATGGCAAAACCAGGAGCGTGCCCGCGTCGGCGTCGAGGGCGGCCCGTGCCCCGAGGGGGATGGTCGGCGACGCCGGGACGTGCCCGACGCCGAAGTCCCAGACCATCGGCACGCCGAACGGGCCTAGCCGATCGAGCATCAGGGACCGGATCGCCTCGAGGTCGCCGCATGATTCCCACGACCCCAGCACGAACCCCCGGACGCCGTCGAGCCAGCCTGAACGCAGCAACTGGGTCAGCATCCGGTCGATCCGGTACACGTTTTCGGTGACGTCCTCCAGCAGCACGATCGCGTCTCGCGCCGAGCCCTGCTCCGGAGTTCCGAGGCCGGAGGCCAGGAGTGCGAGGTTGCCGCCGATGAGCGTGCCGGTCGCGGTCCCCGGCACGAGCGGGGACGACGTCGACGAGGTGATCGTCCGTACCGCGTCCGGCTCGAACAACGACAGTCGCAGGTGTTCGGCGGCCACCGCGTCGAAGAGGGTGGTCGCGGGCAGGGGGGAGAACAGCGTTTCCAGTCCCAAGTGGACGTTCACGGCCCGGTGCAGCGCGGTCACGTCGCTCGACCCGGCGAACGTCTTGGGGCCGGCCGCCCGCAGGGAGGGCCAGTCGACCAGGTCGAGCATTCTCTGGGAGCCGTAGCCGCCGCGGGCGGCGAGAACGCAGGTCACCTTCGGATCCAGCCAGGCTCGGGTGAACTCGGCCGCCCGCGCCTCGTCGGACGCCGACAGGTAGCCGGTGGGGTTCGCGCGGACGCCTTCGCCGACGTGGACTTCGACGCCCCAGCCGCGGAGCACCGGCAGCGCCTTCTCTACGAGGTCGGCCGGGACCGGACCCGCCGGAGCGACCAGGGCGATCGTGTCGCCCGGTCGCGTCGTGGGCGGCCTCACCGGCTCAGCCGGAGCTTCGGCACACCGGGTGTCTCGAAGCCGAGGACCTGGCCGTAGAAGGACAATTCCGCTTCGAGGGCGGCGATGATCGTCTCCGCCTTCCGGAAGCCGTGCTGCTCGCCCTCGAAACGCAAGTAGGCGTGCTCGATGCCGCGGCCCGCCAGCCCGGCGACGAACCGGTCCGCCTGCTCGGGCGGGCAGATCTCGTCTTCGAGGCCTTGAAGGAACAGCAACGGTCCGGCGAGGGTGTCCGCGTTGTTGATCGGTGACCGGTCCCGGTAGCGCTGCGCGGTCTCCGGCAGCGGCCCGATCAGCCCGTCGAGGTAGCGGGACTCGAAGTCGTGCGTCTCGCCGCCGTCGCCGGTCCACTGGCCGAGGTCGAGGATCGGGTACATCACGGTGCCCGCGCGGTAGGTCGTCGTGGTGGTGAGCGACGCGGCGGAGGTGTATCCGCCGGCGCTGCCGCCGCGGATCGCGAGCCTGTCGCCGTCGACGGTGCCTTCGGCGGCGAGGGCTTCGGCGACGATGACGCAGTCCGCGACGTCGACGACGCCCCATTGTTCCCGGAGTCGTTCGCGGTAGGCGCGTCCGTAGCCGGTCGAGCCGCCGTAGTTCACCGTGACGACGGCGATCCCGCGGCTGGTGAAGTACGCGATCTCGAAATCGAGCACCGCGCTGTCTCGGCCGGTCGGCCCGCCGTGCGGGTAGACGAGCAGTGGCGGCCGTTCCCCTTCCGGCGCGGTGAAGTCGGCGTTCGCGGGGAGGTACACGAAGGCCGGGATCCGGTCTCCTTCGTCGCTTTTGAAGATCCGTTCGACGGGAGCCGGCAGGTAGGCGGGTGACGGCTGGTCGGGTGCCGTCGCGAGTTCGGTGACCGTGCCGTCTTCGAGGTCGACCTTCACGACGGCGCCCTCGCGTGCCGGTCCGGCCGCGACGCCGACGACGGCGCCTTCGTGGACGGCGAACCCGTTGGTGGACCAGGTGGTCAGGTCGGCGGCGGCCGCGACCGGGGTCACCTCGCGGGTCGTCTCGTCGAGGATCGCGAGACGGCCCGACGCGATGACGGCGTACCGGCCGGCCCCGAGCGGGGTGAACCAGCGTGCGCCGAGTTTCCACTGCGCGCCGCCGATCTCCCGCTCGCACGGCGCGAGGTTCGTGACGCCGCCGTCGAGTGCGACGCGGTGCAGGTTCCACCAGCCGTCCGGGTCGAGCAGCGCGAGCAGGCTGTCCGCCGACTCCCATTCGATCTGGCAGACGGAGACGTCGGCCGCGCCGGCGAGCACGTGGTGCGGGCCGAAGGTCCCGTCCTCGCGGATCTCGGCGACGCACAGTTCCGTGCCGTCCCAAGGCATCGCGGGGTGGTTCCAGCCGAGCCACGCCGCGCGGGTGCCGTCGGGGGACAGTTGCGGCGCGGTGAGGAAGTGGTGGCTGGCGGCCAGGACCCGCGCCGGGCCGCCGTCGAGGGGGATCGCGACGAGGTCGCGAGCGATGTCGACGCGCCGGGGTCCGGTGCTGCGTTCGCGGACGAGCCACACTTCGCCGGTCCGGCCTGGCCGGAGGTCGCTGTAGCGGATCTCGTGCCGGGCCGCGGGCTCCGGGGTCAGGGGTGTGGTCTCGCCGGTGGTCAGGTCGCGGCGGTAGACGCGCTGATCCGCCCAGTGGGTGAAGACGAGGACGTCGCCGAGCACGAGCCAGGGGCGTCCGCCGTACTCGTGGACGCGGTTGCGGACGTTCCAGGGAGCGGGAAGGACGTCTTCGGTCGTGCCGTCCGCGCGGGACCTCACGAGGGTGACGCGGCCGCCTTCACCGGTTCTCGCTTCGGCCCACCAGACCTCGTCTCCCGCCGTTGCGAGCCATTGCGCGCTGACTCCCGAGGCCGCGACGTCGGCGGCCGACAGGGGAGACGTCCAGGTGCCGTAAGGGGCGATCTCAACCACAGCTGAAGACTAGGAGCGGCCCTTTGCCCGCGGTGGCCCGGGGCACAGCTCGGACACGCGGTTTTGTCGAGCGGTTTCGCCCTGGGCGGAACCGTGGGGCGGCGGATGCCGATCATGGGGCCGTGGCCTAGTGTCAGAGATGCCATGTCTCGCGTAATCCACGTCTTCCGCCAGCCCGACCGGTTCGTCGCAGGAACCGTCGGTGAGCCCGGCGACCGCACGTTCTACCTCCAGGCGTCCGAGGACGTCCGCACGATCAGTGTGACGATCGAAAAACAGCAGGTCGTGGTCTTGGCCGAAAGGCTCAGCTCACTGCTGGAAGAGGTCGCCAGCCGGTTCGGCGCGGACGTACCGGACGACGCGCCCGACGAGCTCCTCGACGTCGACCCCCTGACCGTTCCGGTCGAGGAGGAGTTCCGCGTCGGCACGATGGGGCTCGGCTGGGACGCCGACAGCAGCGCCGTCGTCATCGAGCTGCTCGCGATGACGGAGGGCGAGGTGGACGAAACGGTTGTTCTGGACGACACGGAAGAAGGGCCGGACGCCGTCCGCGTCTTCCTGACCCCCGGTGCGGCGCGCGCGTTCGCCGAACGCGCCGACAGGGTGGTCAACGCCGGTCGCAAACCGTGTCCGCTGTGCGCGGAGCCGCTCGACCCGGCGGGCCACATCTGCCCGCGCCAGAACGGGTACCGGCGCGACGTCGACGTCCTCGAGGACTGACAGAGGTGTCGGAGACTTCGCGGGAGCTGGTGACACGCGGCAAGATCGACGTCGAAGGCAGGCTCGTCGACGCCTCGAACGTCACGCTCTTCTGCACGATCGAACTCGACGGTGTCAGCGGCAACGTCGTGTACAAACCGGTGTCGGGTGAGCGGCCGTTGTGGGACTTTCCGGACGGGACGCTGGCCGGCCGCGAGGTCGCGACGGCCATGGTCGCCGAAGCCTCGGGACTCGGCGCGATCCCGCCGACGGTGCTGCGCGACGGGCCGTTCGGCCCCGGCATGGTGCAGTTGTGGATCGAGACCACCGAAGAGGAACTGGTCGACGTCCGCTCGCCGGAGAGCCTGCCGGAAGACTGGCGTGTCGTGCTGCACGCGCACGATCGCGACGGCGAGCCCGCGGTGCTCGCGCACGCGAACCGGCAGGGCATGCGGGAACTGGCCGTGCTCGACATCGTGGTCAACAACACCGACCGCAAGGGCGGCCACGTGCTGGCCGGTGCCGACGGCCGCGTCTACGGCGTGGACCACGGGATCTGCCTGCACACCGATCCGAAGCTGCGGACGGTGCTCTGGGGCTGGATCGGTGAGCGGCTGACCGAGGCCGAGGTCGGCAAGCTGCGCGGTCTGCGCGAGAAGCTGGACGGCGAACTCGGCGACGCGCTGGGCGAGCACCTCACCGCCTTCGAGATCCGCGCGCTGGCCGAGCGCACCGAACTGCTGCTGGCCGAGGGGGTCTTCCCGGAGCCCGGCGACGACTGGCGCGCGATCCCTTGGCCCCTGTTCTGAACGTGCTGGACGATCAGGCCCGCGCACGCCTGATCAGGCGCTTCGGCGAAGGCGTCACGACGTGGTGCGACGATCTGCCCGCGTTGGTGGCGCGGTTGTCGGAGCGCTGGGGTCTCATCGTCGTCGACGCGAAACCCGGCAACACCGGGCGCACGCTGATCTGCGTCGGAGACGACGGCGCCAAGAAGGTTCTGAAACTGACCCCGGATCCCGCGATCGCCGAGTCCGAGGCCGCCGCGCTGCGGGCGTGGGACGGCTGCTCGCGGGTCGTGCAGGTGCTCGCCACCGAGGTCGCCGACGGCGCGATCCTGCTGGAAGGCATCGATCCCGGCACGCAACTGCTGGAGGCGGCGGACGTCCCGTGGGCCGAGATCGGCGACCTGCTGACCCAGATCCACGCGGTGACCCCGCCGCCGGGCTTCCAGACGCTGGAAGACCGGGTGACCTTCATGTATGGGCTCGCCGAGCGAGGTCTCCGCGGGTCGGTGGCCGAAGCGACGTTGCCGATGGAGACGCTCGACCGCGCGCGGCTGCGGGCGCTCGCCCTCGCCGCTGACGGGAGAGGGAACTCGATCGTGCACGGCGACCTGCATCCGGGCAACGTCCTCGACGGCGGGCCGGGAAGGGGAGCGGTCGCGATCGACCCGCGTCCGAGCGTCGGCGACCCGTCGTTCGACCTCGCCGACTGGGTCACGCTGCCGATGCGTGAGGGCGGCACGCTCGACGACGGCTTCGACGCGATCGCGCCGCATCTGCCGGGTTTCGACGCCGAGCGGGTCCGCGCGTGGTGTGTCGCGCTCTCGCCGCTGTTCGTGATGCGCCCGCTCGAACGCGGTGAACGGACCCCGTTCGTCGAGGCGATGCTGTCATTCTGTCGGTGAACCCGAGTCCGCGATCGACGTCGGCAGGGCGGCTCATGGCCGCCTGACCGGCGTGGCGGGCAGACGCCGGCCCCGGGCACCGCTAGCGTCGTCCGCCGTGCGCTCCCATTCCTACGACGACGTGCTGTCCGGCCCGCGCAAGCGGAAGATCCCGGAGGTGCCTGCCGAGCCGGGGCTCGTGGTCGAAGACCCGGCCAGCGGGTTCTGCGGCGCCGTGGTGAAGATCGAGTACGGCAACGTGGTCCTCGAAGACCGGCACGGCAAGCATCGTGTCTTCCCGCTGAACCCCGCGGGCTTCCTGCTCGAAGGCAAACCGGTCACGCTGGTGCCTGCCAAGACCGCCCCGAAGACCCCGGCCCGGCGGATCTCCGCGTCCGGGTCGGTCCAGGTCCAGGGGCTCAAGGCCAGGGTCGCGCGCGATTCGCGCATCTGGGTGGAGGGCAAGCACGACGCCGAACTCGTCGAGCGGGTCTGGGGTCACGACCTGCGGGTCGAAGGCGTGGTGGTGGAACCACTCGATGGGGTGGACGTGCTCTCCGAGCGCATCGGCGAGTTCGGCACCGGGCCCGGCCGCCGCCTCGGCGTGCTGGTCGACCACTTGGTCGCGGGCAGCAAGGAGTCCCGGATCGTCGACGCGATCCGCGACGAGAACGTGCTGGTCACCGGGCATCCGTACATCGACATCTGGGAAGCGGTGAAGCCGTCGGTGGTCGGCATCCGCGCCTGGCCGAAGATCCCGCGTGGCACGGAGTGGAAGGAAGGCGTCTGCGAGGCGCTCGGCTGGGGCGAGCCGTGGGAGGGCTGGCAGCGGATCCTGGCGGCCGTCGGCAGCTACCGGGATCTGGAAACGCCGCTGATCGGAGCGGTGGAACGGCTCATCGACTTCGTCTCGGACCCGGGCGATGAGTCCTGAATGACCGCTTTGCGTGGGGTCACTCAAGGTCACGCGTCGGTCACGTCAGTTTCGCTTCTTCGGTATGAATCGGCGCGATCTGGGAGCATGAACGCATGACAGGCGCTCTCATCTGGCTGATCGCCGGCATCCTCTTGATCATCGCCGAGCTGCTCTCGGGTGATCTGTTCCTCCTCATGGTCGGTGCCGGAGCGCTGTTCGGGGCCGGTTCCGCCGCGTTGACCGGGAATCCCTTCATCGATGTCGCGGTGTTCGCCATCGCCTCGGTCGGGATGCTCGCCCTCGTCCGCCCGACCCTCAAACGCCGGTTCCTCGCGGGACCGGACATCAAGACCAACACCGACGCGCTGATCGGCGCGCGAGCGGTAGTAGTGTCCACAGTGGACGTCGAGGCCGGTCAGGTGAAGCTGGCCGGTGACGTGTGGTCGGCACGGTGCATGACCGCGGGGGAACCGATCGCCCCGGGGACGTCGGTGACGGTCGTCGAGATCTCGGGTGCCACGGCGGTCGTTTCGGCCGAGCTGTGAGCCGGACGGCCGCACAGCAACAGGTTTCTACGTAAGGGGAAGGTAGTTGTCAGAGGCAGTGGTGTTCATCGTCGTCGGACTGCTCGCGTTGTTCGTGGTCGTCGTCGTGGTCAAGGCGATCATGGTGGTGCCGCAGGCGCAGTCCGCTGTGATCGAACGGCTGGGCCGGTTCCGGACGGTGGCCTCTCCCGGCCTGACGTTTCTGGTGCCCTTCCTGGACAAGGTGAGGGCGCGGATCGACCTCCGCGAGCAGGTCGTGTCGTTCCCGCCCCAGCCGGTGATCACGGAGGACAACCTGACCGTGTCCATCGACACGGTCGTGTACTTCCAGGTCACCGACTCGCGGGCCGCGGTCTACGAGATCTCGAACTACATCGTCGGTGTGGAGCAGCTGACCACCACGACGCTGCGTAACGTCGTCGGTGGCATGAGCCTCGAGCAGACGCTGACCTCGCGTGACTCGATCAACAGCCAGCTGCGCGGCGTGCTCGACGAGGCCACCGGCCGCTGGGGCATCCGCGTCGCCCGTGTCGAGCTGAAGGCGATCGACCCGCCGCCCTCCATCCAGGACTCGATGGAGAAGCAGATGCGCGCCGACCGTGAGAAGCGCGCGATGATCCTGACCGCCGAAGGTCAGCGTGAATCGGCGATCAAGACCGCGGAAGGTCAGAAGCAGAGCCAGATCCTCGCGGCCGAAGGTGCCAAGCAGGCCGCGATCCTGAGCGCGGAGGCCGAGCGGCAGTCGCGGATCCTGCGGGCGCAGGGTGAACGTGCCGCCCGGTACCTTCAGGCGCAGGGTCAGGCGAAGGCCATCGAGAAGGTCTTCGCGGCGATCAAGGCCGGACGTCCCACTCCCGAGGTCCTGGCGTACCAGTACCTGCAGACCCTTCCGCAGCTGGCGCAGGG
Organism: Amycolatopsis thailandensis; assembly: GCF_042723255.1. NCBI lineage: Bacteria > Bacillati > Actinomycetota > Actinomycetes > Pseudonocardiales > Pseudonocardiaceae > Amycolatopsis > Amycolatopsis thailandensis. The sequence continues at coordinate 520 of NZ_JBHXJK010000221.1, read as the reverse complement.
CGATGCGAACAAGGTCTGGATGATCCCGAGCGACTACGGCAAGGCCTTGGAAGGCTTCGCCCGCGCGCTCGGAGCCCCTGGTGACGACGGCGTGTTCCGTTACGAGCCGCCGAAGGAAGACCCCGTCGAGAAGCCGGACCTGGAAGACGAAGAAGTCCAGGGCTGGTTCGACACCTCCAGCGACCCGAAGGTCGCCGAGGCCGTCGCGGCCGCGGAAGCCGTGGCGCGCAAGGAGGTTCCGGCGCTCGGCGTCTCGACGCCGCGGCAGGAGCCGCCCGCTCCCCGCAAGGTTCCCAATGTCGCTCCCGAACCGGAGGCCGCCCCGGAGCCCACGCAGCAGCAGGCTCCGCCGCCCCCGCCCCGGTTGCCGCAGGCCCAGCCGCCCGCCGCGCCGCCGGGAGGCCCGTACCAGGGGCCGCCGTCGCAGGGACCGGGCAGTGGTCCATTCCCGCAGCAGGGCCCGTTCGGCGGTCCGCAGGGCGGTCCGCCGCCGCAGCGCTGACATCTCTCGGAGTACATG
>NZ_JBHXJK010000220.1:0-9412 GCF_042723255.1 Amycolatopsis thailandensis | reverse complement strand
GGATTCCGGACGTTGAACGTCCGGAATCCTCCCCCGTAAGCAAATGCGGTCCCTCAAGGAGGCCTTCACGGACCTCACTGCCGCATGCAGGCGGCGGACTAAGCGGGCTAAGCCGCCTCCGCCTCCTCGACCGGGCGGAGCGATTCCGTGACGTGCTCGGACAGTGCCGCCACGGTGGGCCTGGCCCACAGGATCGTCGGCGGGAGGTCCAGGCCATAACGCCGCTGGAGCCGGACGCGGAGCGCGACCGTCATCACCGAGTCGACGCCCAGTTCGACCAGCGGCCGCTTCAGCTCGACGTCGGCCGCGTCGAGGTTCAGCTCGGCACCCACCTGCTCACGGACATCCGCCGTGACCCGTTCGAGGGCCTCGCTGTCGGAAAGGCCTTCGAGGTCGAGCCCCAGTCCCTGGCCGCCGGTGTCGCCGGCGGCCTCGTCGGGAGCCGTGAGCTCGCGGAACATCGGGACCCGCGGGAGGTTCGGCGGGGTCGGCAGCACGCGCAGCACCGCCTGGTAGTCCGCCTGGAACCGGTCCGCGAACGCCCAGGCCCGGAACGCTTCGGCCACCGAGACGGCCTCCAGACCCCGCGAGTTGGCCTCGAACATCGTGGTCGCGATGTCCTCCGAGAGGCCGACTCCACGCCAAGCCGTCCAGCCGAGGCTGATCGTCTCGGTGTGCCCGCCGGAGTTGCGGTGCGCGGCCAGCGTGTCGAGGAACGAGTTGGCGGCCGCGTAGCTGGTCTGCCCGGAGAGCCGGGCGAACTGGCCGCAGGAGGAGAACATCACGAAGAAGTCGAGCTTGCCCGGCGGGAACAGCCGGTGCAGGACCATCGCGCCGTTGGCTTTGGGGGCCAGTACGTCCCGCAGGCCGTCCTGGTCGACCTTGTCCACCAGCGCGTCGTTGACGACACCCGCGGCGTGCACGACACCCCGCACCGGCGGGAGCCCGTGGGCACCCGGGGCCAGCGCAGCGGCGACCTGCTCGGCGTCGGTGATGTCGAGCGCCACCGCGCCGACGGTCACCCCGAGCGCCTCGAGCCCGAGGACACTGTCGATCTGACGCCGGACGTCGGCATCGCTGACGGTGTCCCATTCCTCCCGGGGCGGGAGGCCGCGGCGGCCGGCGAGCAGCAGCCTGCGCGCTCCCCGGTCGACCAGCCACCGGGCGACTTCGAGGCCGAGTGCCCCGAGTCCGCCGGTGATGAGGATGGTGCCCGACGGCGAGCACTGCAGGGGCGAGCCGTCCGCGCTGCGCTCGATCTGGCTCAACCGCGCGACTTCCGTGGCGCCGGCGGTCAGGGAAATGACGTCCTCGGTACCCCTGCCCGCCGAGCCCCGGAAGAGGTCCAGCAGCCGCGAGCCGGTGTCACCGGTGACGTCGCCGATGTCGACGGCACCGCCCCACAGCTCGGGGTGCTCGCCCGCGGTGATCCGGGAGATGCCCCACAGCGGGCCGTGCGCGACCGACCGTTCTTCGGTCGCCAGCCGCACACCGCGGGTCAGCGCCCACACCCGCTGCGGCTCGACCTGCCCGGCCGCGCTGGCCTGGATCTCGGCGACCCGTTGCACCGTGCGGATGAGCGTCCACGATGCCCGCTCCGCCACCTTCTCGACGTCCTCATCCGGCTGCCCGAGCGAAGGCACGACGAGAACGGCACCGGGCCGTCCGAACAACTCCGGCCGCAGCTCGTCGGGTTCGTCGCCGACCCGCACACTCGGCACCCCGGCGTCCGCGAACTGGCTCGCCAGCTCCGCCGTCACGTCCGGGTCGCCGACCAGCACGAGCTGCTCCAGCGGCTCGCTGCCCACCGCGGGCTCGACGGGCCGCCAGGTGATCTCGTGCACCAGGTCCCGCGCGAGAACCTCGGTGCCCAGGTGCTCCACGGCGGCGAACTTCAGGCCGAGGACCTCGCAGACGATGTCGCCGTTCATGTCGGCGACCCACACGTCGACCGTGTCGTGCGGCGACTTCGGCGAACGCGTGCTGTGCACGATGACCCTGGCCGGCGGTTCGCCGTGCCAGGACACCTTCTCGATCGAGCGTGACATCCACAGCACCGTCGCGTCTCCGGGCGAGACGACCGCCGCGCTGATGGTCAGCGCGCCGTCGATGACGTGCGCCCAGCTGGTCGCCCGCGTCGCGGGGGCGGGCTCGACGACCATCAGGGCGAGCTGCTCGTACTGGTCACGGCGCAGTTCGTCGAGGGTCCACGGGAACGCGTAGCCTTCGACGCCCATGTTGGCGAACATGTCGTCGATCTTGGTCAGCGAGCCGACCGGCAGCCTGGCACGGATGACCTCGTCGTCGATGCGGCCGGTCGGGCGCTTCGCCGAAGAGTCGATGCTGGCGGTGGTGTGCGTGATCCACTCGTCGCCTTCGTCCGCCGCGCCGTCGTTCGCGATGCGGGTCGCCAGGGAAAGCGACCTGCCCTCGCGGACGATCTGCACCACGCGCGGCGGCTGGACCGCGAGCGGGGTGCGGAGCACGATGTCGGTCAGGGTGGGCGAATCATCCTCGCCCGCGGCCTCCGCGAACGTGTTGATGATCGACGCCGCCGGGGTGACCTCCACGCCGACCAGGCCGTGGCTCTGCGGGTACGGACGGGTGTCCATGTCGAGGCGGGTCTGCCAGACCTGCCGCGAGGGCGCTCCACTCACCGTCATCCGGCCGCCCAGGAGGCTGTGGCTCTCCGGGTCGTGCCCGCTGCCGAGACCCGCCGAACCGGCACCCTCCGGGAAGATCCAATAAGGACGGTGCTGCCAGGCAGCGGCAGGCAGGTCGAGCGGGCGGCCGGCGGGGAAGTCCAGCGTCCAGTCCACCACCGCGCCGAGGCAGTGCATCCTGGCCAGGTTGCTCAGCAGCGTCTCGATCTCGTCGGCGTTGCGCCGCAGCGTGGCCGTTCCGGCGGTGTCCTCGATGCCGAGGTGGTCGCAGGTCTCGATGATCGAGTGCGAGACCACCGGATGCGAGGAGATCTCGATGAACCCGCGGTGCCCGTCCGCGAGCGCCGCCTCGATGGCTTCGGCGAAGCGCACGGGCTGACGCAGGTTCGCCGCCCAGTAGGCACCATCACGGGCCACGGTGGACCGGGGGTCGGTCATCGCGGTGCTGTAGAGGCTGACCTTCGGTGTCCGCGGGTCGAGCTCCCGCGCCGCCGCTTCGACCTCGGCGAGCACCGCGTCCACGTGGCTGCTGTGGAAGGCTATGGCCGTGTCGACGACGCGCATTTCGATGCCGTCCGCACGCCACTGCTCCACGATCCGGGCGATCGCGTCCTTGTCACCGGAGATGACCGTCGAATGCGGACTGGCCGAGATCGCGGCCTCGACGCCGTTCTCCGCCGAGAGGCGCCGGCGCGTGTCCTCAAAGGACAGTGCGGCCATGGCCATCCCGCCTTCGCCCTCGAGCCGCTGCAACGCGGCCGCGCGGCGGCAGGCGAAGCGGGCCGCCTCCTGCAGACCGAGCGAGCCCGCGGCCACCGCCGCGGCGATCTCGCCGACCGAATGCCCGATGACCGCCACCGGCTCGACACCGTGACCGCGCCACACCTCGGCGAGGCCGACCTGCATGGCGAACGTCAGCGCCTGGACGTGTGCCGCGGTCCACGGGCCGCCGTCCAGGATCGCCTCACGCGGGGTCCAGCCGAGTTCCTCCTGGAACACCTCCGCCAGCGAGTCGATCGTGGACGCGAACGCGGCGTCCTGCGCGAGCAGTTGCCTGCCCATGCCGGACCACTGCGCGCCGTGCCCGGAGAACACCCAGACGACGTCGGCCGCGTTGCCGGACACCGTCCGCGCGGAGAAGACACCGGGCGCGGTCTGGCCGTCGGCCAGCTGACGGAGCCGCTCGGCCAGCTGCTCGGTGGACCCCGCCACGACGGCGCCACGCTGAGACAGGTGCGAACGGTGCAGCGCCAGCGTGTGGCCGATCTCGGACAGCGGGGTCTCCGGGTGTTCGGTCACCCAGTCGGCCACGGAACCGGCCAGCGCGCGGAGTCCGGCTTCCGACATCGCGGAGACCCCGAACACCCCGCGGACCTGGTCTTCCGCGGCGGGCAGCGCCTGCTCGACCTCGTCCTGCCAGCCGAGCGCGGGGCTCTCCTCCAGGATGACGTGGGCGATCGTGCCGCCGACGCCGTAGCTGGACACCCCGGCGCGGCGGGGCTGCTCGCCCGCGGGCCACGGCCGGAGTTCACCGACCAGACGGAGGCCGTTGGACTCCCAGCCGTAGGCGGGATTGGGTTCGTTGTGGAGGCTGGGCGGGATCTGTTCGTGCTGCAGGGCGAGCACGGTCTTGATCACCCCGGTGATGCCGGAACCGCCCTCGACGTGCCCGATATTCGGCTTCACCGAACCGATCAGGCAGGGGTCGCCCGCCGCGCGGCCCGCGCCGAAGACCTTGGCCAGCGCCTTGATCTCCTCGCCGTCGCCGGTCGGGGTGCCGGTGCCGTGCGCCTCGACGTAGTCCACTGTGGAGGGATCGATTCCCGCGCGCTCATAGGCTTCCCGGAGCATGTGCTCCTGCGCCTCGCCGTTCGGGGCCATCATGCCGTCGGACCGGCCGTCCTGGAAGATCCCGCCGCCGCGCACGACGGCCTGGATCGGGTCGTTGTCGCGCAACGCGTCCGAGAGGAGCTTGAGCACGACGACGCCGGCGCCTTCACCTCGGCCGTACCCGTCGGCGTCGGTGTCGAACGCCTTGCTCCGGCCGTCCTTCGACATCGCGCCGGCCCCGTTGAGCGCCACGTTGAGCGTCGGGGTGGCCATGATGTTGAGGCCGCCGACCAGCGCGATCGGTGTCTCACCCGCGCGCAGGGCCTGCGCCGCCAGGTGCAGCGCGGTCAGCGATCCCGCGCACGCGGTGTCGACAGCCATGCTCGGCCCGCGGAGGTCGAGGAAGTACGAGACCCGGTTGGCGATGCCGTAGAACGTCGTCCCGTTCACCGCGTAGGCCCCGGTGTTGGGGATGTCCTCCAGCAGCCGCCTGCCGTAGTCGTTGGAGTTCGCGGCGACGTACACACTCGCGTCGCTGCCACGCAGCGAAAGCGGCGGGACACCGGCGGCCGCCAGTGCCTCCCAGGTGAGTTCGAGCATGAACCGCTGCTGCGGGTCGAGGAAATCGGCCTCGCGCGGCGAAATCCCGAAGAAGTCGGCGTCGAAGCCCTCGATGTCGTCGAGGAACGCGCCCTTCAGCACGGTGTCCCGGATGATGGCGGTCGCCTGCGGGCTGCTCGCGGCGTACGACTTCCAGCGCTTCTCCGGCATGTCGGAGACCGTGCTCTTGCCTTCAGCGAGGAACTCCCAGAACTTCGCCGGGGAGTCGAGGTCGGGCGCGAACCTGCAACTCATACCTATGATGGCGATCGCTTCGTCAGATGTTGCTGCGTTCTCGCTCAAGTCCTCGCTCCTCTTCCTGCACCGACCGGACATGACAGAGATCCGGCCGGCGATCGCCGGCCCTCTTCTGTGCTTGCACCGAAGAACCCATCGCGAGGGCAAGCTCCCCCGCTCTACGACAGGTTCGGCCCGGCGGGTTGCCCGCGACTACTCCTGATTTGCGACCTGGCACCGTCCCGACACCCAGCTGACCGATTCCGCATTTCGCAAGCACAAAGACGTCCGGGATGCCCGGTCTGCCTACGGTCGATGGCAGAGCCGTCCTACGAACCTGGGAGCCATCATGCCCAAGACTGCGGTAGAACCGAGCCGTACGGGAGTCGCTCCCTGGCCCGCGGAGGCAGCCGCCCGCTACATCGCGAACGGGTACTGGGAGGGGCGTTCGCTGGGCACGCACCTCGCGGACGCCGCCCGCAAGACCCCGGACGCGATCTGCCTCGTCGACGGGCAGACCCGGATCAGCTTCGGCGAACTGCTGGAACGCGCGGACGGCGCGGCCGCCCGCATGCGCGAGCTCGGCATCGGCCCCGACGACCGCGTCGTCGTGCAGCTGCCGAACTGCTGGGAACACGTCGTCATCTCGGTGGCCTGCCTGCGTCTCGGCGCGCTGCCGGTGTGGGCGCTGCCGCAGCACCGGATGCACGAACTCTCCGGAGTGGTCGCGCACGCCGAGGCGAGGGCGATCGTCGTCCCCGACACGTACAAGGGTTTCGACCACCAGGCGCTGGCCCACGAAGTCGTCGGCCTGGTGCCGAGCGCCGAGCACGTCTTCGTCACCGGCACCGACATCCGTGACGGCAGCGTCGACCTCCTGGACCTGCTCGCCCCCGCCGAAAACCCGGGTGAACTCGCCGCGGCGTTCGACGCCGCCGCGCCCGCCGGGGACGCCATCGCGATGTTCCTGCTCTCGGGCGGGACCACCGGGCTGCCCAAGCTGGTCGCCCGCACGCACAACGACCTCGCCTACATGATCAAGCGGGCGATCGAACTCTGCGAGTACGGACCGAACACCGTGTACATGGCCACTTTGCCGCTGGGCCACGGGTTCCCCAACACCGGCCCGGGCGTCATCGGCGCACTCCTGGCAGGCGGCAGGGTCGTCATCGCGTCCTCTCCCGCGCCGGAACTCGCGCTGGCGCTCATCGAACAGGAAGGCGTCACGACGACTTCCGCGGTGCCCGCGATCGTGCAGCGCTGGATGCGGCACCACGAAGAGCACCCCGGTACCGACCTGAGCTCGCTGGACGTGGTGCAGGTCGGCGCGGCACGCCTGTCCGCCGAGGACGCCGAAGAGATCGGGCCGAAACTCGGTTGCCGGTTGCAGCAGGTTTTCGGGATGGGCGAGGGACTTCTGTGCGTCACCCGGCTCGATGACCCGCCGGAGATCGTCAACCACACCCAGGGCAGGCCGATCAGCGAGGACGACGAGCTCCGCGTCATCGACGAGGAGGGCCGTCCGGTGCCGCCGGGTGAGCCCGGAGTCCTGCTCGTCCGCGGACCGTACACACCCCGGAGCTACTACCGCTCGCCGGAGATCGACGCCCGCTCGTTCGTCGACGACGGCTGGTACCACACCGGGGACATCGTCCGGCAGACACCGGAGGGCTACCTGATCATCACCGGCCGGGAGAAGGACCTCATCAACCGGGGTGGCGAGAAGATCAGCGCCGAAGAGGTCGAGACCTTCGCGCTGCAGCTCGACGGTGTCACCCACGCGGCGGCGGTCGCCATGCCGGATCGTGAACTCGGTGAGCAGGTCTGCCTCTTCGTCGTGGTGACCGAGGGAACGACGGTCGAGCTCGCCGACGTATGGTCGGTGATGATCGCGGCCGAAGCCGCCAAGTTCAAACTCCCCGCGCGGCTCGTCACGATCGACGCCCTGCCGCTCACCCCGATCGGCAAGGTGGACAAGAAGGCCCTGCGCGCGGACATCGCGCGGACGGGGGGATAGCAGGCCCATCGCGTCAGCTCCTTCGCGAACGCGGCGGATCGGGCCAGGGCGCCGGGTGTTCGAATCTGACATGCGCAGGGCGGCAAGGGAAAATCTCCGTTTTCCCTGTTTTCCCTGCGCATCGCAGAAGGTGCCAAGCCCGGATCACCTGCCGAGAATGATTTCAGACCGTCATTCCCGCCGCTCGCGAAGGAGCCCCCCGTGGCACGTCCAGTCGAGAAGATCGTCATCGTCGGTGGTGGTACAGCCGGCTGGCTGTCCGCCGCGTACTTGAACCGCGCTTTCGGCGACAAGGTGGACATCACGCTCGTCGAGTCGGAGCGGATCGGCCGGATCGGCGTCGGCGAAGCCACCGTGCCGACACTTCGGACGACGTTCGCTTTCCTTGGCATGAAAGAAGAAGACTGGATGCCGCGATGCAACGCGGCGTTCAAATCCGCGGTCCGGCTCAACGACTGGCGCAAACCTCACCCCGGCAAGAAGAGTCACACCTATTTCCACCCGTTCTTCACCGTCCCCGAGCCGGCGGTCCCGAACTACGAGAAGCCTTTCCATAAGCGCTTCGGCCGCGGCGTCTCACTGGCTCATTTCTGGCTGAAGCAGAAGCTTTCGGGCGACACGCGGCTGCGCGAAACCTTCGGTGACGCGGGCATGCCGTTGCAAGGCTTGTGCGAACTCAACAAAGCGCCGAGACCCCTGCCCGGAACCGACGGGCCCAACCCGGGTTTCCGTTACGCGTACCACTTCGACGCGGCGCTCATGGCGGGCTACCTCAAGGAACTGGCCACCGGCCGCGGCGTGCACCACGTGATCGCCGACGTCGAATCGGTGGCGCTCGACACGCGCGGCCACATCGAAAAGGTGGTCACCGAAACCGGCGCCGAGCTCACCGCCGACCTCTTCCTCGACTGCTCGGGCTTCCGCGGTCTGCTGATCAACCAGACGTTGAAAGAGCCGTTCGTCAGCGAGAAGGACGTGCTGCTCTGCGACTCCGCGATCGCGCTGTCGGCGGATCACCACCCCGACGGACTTCGGCCGTACACCTCCGCGACCGCGCGCAAGGAGGGCTGGATCTGGGAGATCCCGCTGTTCAAACGCGAAGGCTCCGGCTATGTCTACTCAGGACAGATGACCACACCGGACAAGGCGGAGAAGGAACTGCGCGACTTCCTCGGCACGCGCGCCCACGACGTGGAGGGCAACCACATCAAGATGCGCGTCGGCCACAACCGCCGCTCCTGGGTGAACAACTGCGTGGCCGTCGGCCTGTCCAGCTGCTTCGTCGAACCACTCGAGTCGACGACGATCGCGCTGATCGAATACCAGCTCGCCCTGCTGGTCCTGCACTTCCCGGACAGTGACCTCGACGAGCGCCGCGCCAAGCGCTACAACGAAACCATGGTCAGCGCCTTCGAGGACGTCCGCGACTTCATCGTCATGCACTACTGCCTGACCGACCGCGACGACACCGAGTTCTGGCGCGCCGTCCGCGAGGCCCCGATCCCGGACAGCCTGGCGGAAAAGCTCACGGAGTACGCGGAAAGCGTGATCATCCCCGACGGCAGTCAGCTCCGCCTGTTCGAAACCCGCAGTCTTTGGGCGATCCTGTCCGGAATGGACTTCGACTTCAAGAAGGCACCCCCGTCGGTCGAGCTGATGAACGACGCCGCGGCCTGGGAGATGTTCGAACAGATCGACAAGGAACGCGAGATCTACTCGGCCAGTCTCCCGGACCACATGGAGTACCTGAAGGCGCTTCACGCCTTGGGCGCCAAGGGCTGAGCTCATGCTCTCGGCGGCGGGTGTTCCCGACCGCCCGCGCGTTCGCCGGGTCCGGGTGACGCGAAAGCCACTTTCGGGACGTCTGACGTCCCGAAAGTGGCTTTCGCGACGTTGGGCCCTGCCGGCCTCGTACATGCAGCACCGATTCAGGGACAGGATTTCCCGAGCGCCACGCTTGAGACGATGAGCGTCCCAAGCGTGGCGCTCGCGACACCGCTCACCGAGAACAGGGAGCGGTAAGGCAGACTTCCGAACGGCGAAGTGGCCCGCCCCCAGCAAACCG
>NZ_JBHXJK010000219.1:0-9517 GCF_042723255.1 Amycolatopsis thailandensis | reverse complement strand
GGCCACTTTCGGGACATCAGACGTCCCGAAAGTGGCTTTCGCGACACTTCCGAGCCTCCGCCGCGCCCGTCACCGTCGATCGCCACTCACGACCGATTCGGCACATAGGCCGGCAACGCTTCCAGGCTGTGGCGCACGGCCTCGGCTCCGTACTCGAACATCTGCCGCTCGTAGTCACCGACGGCGTCAAGGAGGCTTCGACGCCCCTCGGCGGCCTCGATCAGGCTACGGCGCAACAGATCCGCGTCACGCAGGGCGATGTTCGCCCCGTTGCCGCCGGTCGGCGAGGTGGCGTGGATCGCGTCGCCGAGCAACGTGACCGGACCGGGCGCCCACCGTTCACGGGGCTCGACCACCCGGATGGACAGGAGGGTGCTGTTGTCCGGGTCGGACTGTTCGACGAGCTCCCGCAGCTCCGGATGCCAACCGTCCATTCTGGACAGAGCCGCTTCCTGCGGCGTCGAAGCGCCGAGCGAGCCGTCCGGCGGGAGGATCATCGCCCAGCGCACGTAATCGCGGACGTCGGGAAGGGTCACGTCGGGCGCCAGCTCCTCGGCGGCCGCCTTCGGCGGGGTGCGGAAACGCATCGCCCCGAGCAGCAGGCTCACTCCGTCCCCGGCGACCTTCGAGCCGAAAGCCTTCGAGAGCCCGGCGAAACGCTCCGTCAGCGCGGTGCGGCCGATGACGAACCGGACGCCGGTGTCGATCGGGACGGTCTGGGGAGACAGCGCCGCGCGTACGGCGGAACCGACCCCGTCCGCCCCGACGAGCAGGTCCGAGGCGACCGGGTCACCGTGCGCGAAGCGCGCTTCGACCTTCCCATCGGCCAGGACTCCGTACCCGGCCAGCGCGGCCCCGGTGCGCACGGTGAGCCCGGTCAGCAGCAGATGCCGGAGCACGTGCCGGTCGACCACGGTCCCGGTCTTGCCGGGGCCGAGCGCGCCGATCGTGTTCAGCCGCGGGTCCAGGACCAGGCGCTCGCCATAGGCGTCACCGACGATGGCGTCCAGCAGCGCGTGCCAGCGCGACGGCAGGCAGGCGCGCACGGCGTCGAACCCCACCGGGTTCAGCACCAGCCGGTACCCCTGGAAGCGGGCGGTGATCGCGGGATCCCGCTCGTACACGCCGGCCTCGATGCCTGCCCCGCGCAGCCCCTGCGCCAAGGCGAGACCTCCCAGACCGGCTCCGGCCACCGAAACTCGCATCACACACCTCCCGAAGAACGTTGACGAACTTAGTTCGTTGATGACGAACTAAGTTCTACTTGGCGAACTAAGTTCGTGTCAAGCTAGAGTGCCCGCATGCCCTCCGATCCCCGGCAACGCCGAGCAGCCCGTCACGCCCAGCCCGCCGAGGACCCGGCGGCTTCGCCACCGCGCAAAAAGCCCATCACGGTCGACCGCATCACCGACGCCGCCTTGCAGGTCGTCGCCACCGAGGGCTACGACGCCCTGACCATCCGCCGGGTCGCCGCGGTGCTGGGCGCGGGGCCGTCGTCGCTGTACGCGCACATCGTCAACAAGGACGACATCGACGACCTGATCGTCGGGCGGCTCTACGCCGGGATCGTGCTTCCCGGACCGGATCCGGCGCGGTGGCGGGAGCAGATCCGCGACGTCTACACCCAGATCCGGGACCAGTACCTGAACTACCCCGGGATCTCCCGCGCCGTGCTGGGCACGGTCCCGACCAATCTCCACACCTTGCAGGTGCGCGAAGGACTTCTGGCGATCCTGCTCGCCGGCGGCGTCGAACCGCGGAAAGCGGCCTGGGGGCTCGACGCCTTGTCCCTCTACGTCAGCGCCTACGCCCTGGAGCAGTCGCTGGTCCGGCAGCGGCGGACCGACCCGGACCAGGAATGGGTTGTCAGCCGGGAGGAACTGCTACGCCGGTTCGCCGCACTGCCCGCCGACGCGTTTCCGCACACTCGGCGCCATGCCGCCGAACTGACGTCGGGCACCGGTCACGACCGGTTCGACTTCACCCTCGGCCTGATCATGGACAACCTCGGCTAGTCCCCCGAACGGCCCTCCGATCGAGGCTGTTCGGCCCTAGCCGCCCACCCGCGCCCCGAGAACCGTGGAACCGGTCCATTCCCGCGAAACACCGGTCAACGGCGCCCGAGGAAAGGGATCCGATGTTCCGCACCGCCATCCCCCTCGGCCGGTGGGCCGGAATCGCCGTGAGAGCCCACTGGTCGGTCCTCCTCGTGCTCTTCCTGATCACCGACCTCCTGGCCACGGCCGTCCTTCCCCGGGCCGCGCCCGGTGCGGCTCCCGGGTGGTACTGGGTCACGGGCGTGCTCACCGCCGCGGGCTTCCTCGCCTCGCTGCTGCTTCACGAGTTGTCCCATGCCGCCGTCGCTCGGCGGCACGGTGTCGGGGTCAAGCGGATCACGCTGTGGATGCTCGGCGGTGCCGCCGACCTCAAGGACGAACCCTCCACGCCGAAGGCAGACTTCCGGATCGCGGTGGCGGGCCCGATCGCCAGCGTGCTGATCGGCGTGGCCGGGCTCGGTGCCGCCGTCCTCGTGGCAGGGGTCGCGCATCCCTTGCCGGTCAGCGGGCTGGCGTGGCTCGGCGCGGGCAACATCCTGCTGGGGGTGTTCAATCTGCTGCCCGGCGCGCCGTTGGACGGCGGCAGGATGCTGCGCGCGGCGGTCTGGTCGCGGCGTGGCGACCGGGCCCGCGCCGGAGCCGTCGCCGGACGATTCGGTCAGGCCCTCGGCGCGGCCTTCGGCATCGCGGGGCTCGCACAACTGCTTCTGTTCGGACAATTCAGCGGGCTTTGGCTCATCCTGCTCGGCTTGTTCCTGATCTTCGCCGCGCAGGCCGAATTCGCCGCGGGCCCGCTGCGCGAACGGCTCGGCGGGGTCCGGGTGGGCGAGATCATGAACCCCTCACCGACGGTCGCGCCCGGTTGGTGGACGGTGGACGCCTTCGCCGACCACGCGGCGGGTGCCGGCCGGGATCGGGTGTTCCCGGTGCTGTCGTTCGACGGCGTTCCCGTCGGCGTCGTCAGCCTCGGGGATTTGATCCGGGTCCCGGCCGACGCCCGCCGCGCGACCAGGGTCGCGGACGTGGCGCGCAAGGATCAGACGGTCACCGTGGTCGGTGTCGACGCGCAGGTGACCGAGCTGATGAATCGTGTCTTCCTGCGGCCCGGCCGCGACCTCGTCCTGGTGACCGAGTCCAGCGCGCTCGCCGGGGTGGTGGGGGCAGGCGACCTGGCCAGGGCCGTCGAGCTCGCCACGCTGCGCCACCGTCCACGGGCCGCTGCCCCGCACTCGCCCGGGGACCCGCGGTGAGCCCGCTCATTTCGCCGCGCCGGGGGCCACACGAGGCCTCAGCAAGAGCCCGGGCGGCAGTTCCACCTCCAGCCCCATGATCGTCGCGGTCGGTCTGCGGCGGGGCCACCACCCCGTCGTGGTGACGTCGATCAGATCGTCGGTGAACGCTTTGCGCTGCGCCGGGGTCACCGCGTGCCAGCGCATCTTGAACGCGGGGCGCACCGGCGCGATGAACGGCCTGACCGGTTCGTGGGCGCGGGCGAACACGGCGTCGAAGTTCCGGTCCGGCACATAGCTCAGCTCCAGGTCGATCAGCGGATCCGGTCCCCCGGCGCGGTATCGGCACCTCGCGAGGATCCTGGCGATCTCGTCCACCGCCAGCCGCACGGCACCGGGGACCTGGTCCTGCCACCAGCCGAGGAACGGAGCGTTCAGCGACTGCGCGGTGAGTTCGTCCGGCAGCACGATCACCGCCCGGACCGCGGTACCGGTGAGCTCCACGTGGAGCCGGGTCCATCTGCTGTCGGTGTCGAGGAAGAACCGCGGCAGCGGCACCGAGGTGTCGGCACCGAGCCGGATCCGCTCCTTCACCGCGACGAACGGGTGGTCCGACGGTTCCGGCTCCGTCGCGTGCCTGCCGTTCCGGCCGTCCGGCAGGACGAACACGAATTCGAGGCGATCGCCGGTGAGCTTCAATCCGGCCGGGAACAGCGAACCGAGACCGCCCATGAGCGCCGAGCCGACGACCAGCGCGTTATGACTGGACGCTCCTCCGGTCATCGCCGGCTTCCTCCGATCCGGGTGGTCGCCGCCGCACCCATGCCTGCTTTCAGACTTGCAACTCCGTCTCGATGCGCTTGAGATAGTGCCGGGCCAGCGCGAGATTCGCCTGGTCCCGGTCCAGCACCAGATAGAGGAACAGGGAGCTTCTCGCGCTCACGGAATCCAGCAGGCGGATCAAGTGATACTGGCGGTGCAGCGTGATGAGGATGTCCTCGATGCTGTCGTTGAGCGCGAGCGCGGACATGACCCGGAGCTTCGACCTGACGACGTCGGTGTTCCCCGCCGCCGCGACCTCCAGATTGAGCCAGTCACCGCCCCCGCTGGTGCCGAGCGACATCCCGCTCTCGTAGTCGACGAGCGCGACGCCGACGGCACCGGCGATCGACATGGATTCCTTCAGGGCGTTTTCGATGTTCATCGAACTCCACTTTCTTCGTTTCGATCAAAGGTCAAGCGGCCAGAATCGAACTGATCCGGTCGATCACCGGGCGGCATTCGAAAAGAAGGCGGCCGACATTCAGCTGCCGGTCGCCCATGATGACCATGAGCGCCATCCGGTCGATCGCGTACACGGCCATGTAACCGTCACTGCTGAACACCACGGTCTGTCTGAGGGTGCCCTTTCCGGTCACTTCGGCGGCCTGACGCGCGATCCCGAGATTCGCGGCGGCGAGCGCGGAGACTTCCGCGGGATCGATACTCTTCGCCGCGTCGGCGACGATCGGTATTCCGTCGACCGCGGCTATCACCGTGTCGGTCACTCCGGCGACATTGTCCCGCAGGGTCCGCAGTTCGGCGATCAGTGCATCGAAATCCACTACTCAATACTTCCTGTTTCAGAGGGCCCATCAGGAGATTCCGAACGCGATGGAACGTACCACCGACGTTAGTCATCACCTATGCGTATCCGGGACCGGGCGGCGCTATCACGCGATCGGCCCAAACACTTTCCGTGTACGCACCAGGTCGTCGAATCGACCGCCGTCATCCGTCGCGACGCCACCCGAAGCCGGGCCGGTACGCGAATTCCCGACGATCCGGGAAAGGCAGCGAAAATGCCTTACCAATCGGCCACTCTCGGCGTCAAGGCGTCGTCGAGCGCCTTCTGCCAGTTGGCATCCGGGTTCTGATACTCCTTGACCACGTCATCGGTCGTCAGGTATTCGGCGGGCCGGTCCGACGGGCCGGCGACGGTCAGCAAAGTGGTCGCCGGGTTGTCGATCTCGTAAGGACCGTTCTCGCCGTCCTGCTTCTCCCGGTAAAAGCGCGTGATCGCCAAACCGTTGCTCACCGCCGCTTTCGCGCCGAGGTGCACGGTCAAGGTCTGTCCCGCCGCCGCCTGCCATCCCTTCTTCCACATGGGAGCGGCGAGGACCGGGACGAGAAGGTGCGTGGCGCCCACCGCGATGACGTGCTGATGACGCTCCGGGCGGGTAAAGTCCTCGCACACCTGGACGGCGAATCGTCCCGAACGGGACTCGAGCACGGTTATCAGCGAATCGTGGGAGATGCGTTCGTCGCGTTTGACCCCGCCGAGTTCGATCTCGTACTCCTCCTGTTTGTCCACCGTGAAACAGAACCCCGACATCTTGTCCTGGGTGAGCATCGGTTCGACCCAGCCGTTGCGATGGACGAGGACGGCCCGGTTCGGCGGCCGGTTGCTGGCCGGAGGCGGCCCCACACTCGTCACCGGACCGGTTCCCAGAAGAAGCCAGGTGAGCGAGCTCCCCTCAGGCCGGGGGGTCGCCCTGAGCTGCTCGCGCCATCGCTCGAGAACACTGTCGTCCAGGCAGCCTTCGGGAAGGATGGCAAGAACGGCCCCGCTTTCGTCGAGAACGTCCAGCGCCCTCGCGACGCGGTCGCCGAGCCGCGCGCTTTCGGGCGCGACGGTGTAGAACCCGCCGTCGGGACGATCCGGTTCCCAGCGGAGGTCGGCGGACTCGGCCAGGAACGGCAACTGCGCGATCTTCAGCGGCGAGCGGGGCAGGTCACGGACGGCGGCGACCCGGGAAAGCTGGAGGTTGACGCTGACATACGGCGGGATGCGCAACAGGTGCACGAAGTCGTCGAGACTTTCCGGGTCCGCGTTCGGCCGGAGCGGGAACGTCCGGCGGGGCACGAGGATGCCCCCGGTCTCGTCGTTGAGCCTGCCGTTCATCTCCAGCCGGACCTGGAGGTAGTCGAGCGCCCTGTCGCCCGGGTGGCAGGTGTCGGCGTTGGCGTCGAGGAGCGCGAGGTCCAAACCAAGCAGGACACCGAAGCGCTTCCGTTCGTCCGGGTGACCGGAGAGCCACGCCTCGGACAGGAACCCGGTCGTTCGCACCTCGACCCGGACCATGTCCTCGACGTCGCGCACTCTCCCGTCCGCGGACCAGTCGCTGAGCGTGTCCCCGGAAACACCCCTGAGACCGTCGTACAGGTTGACGAACGCGTCGGCAGGATCCATACTTAACACTTCCTTGATTCTGGAGGTGGGGAGCCCATGCCCTCGAACGCGACAGCCGCACTGGACAGGACGTCGGCGGGCGCGGCGCCCGCACCCGGCACCACGGCCGAGGACGCGGACGGGCTTTCCCGGGGATTCGGGACTTGGGCCGCGAAGCTGAAAGAAGAGACCGGCGAGGGGAAGGTGCTCGGCGACCACGCGGCGGTGGACCGCTGGGCGGCCGCGGTCGGAAGGTGGCTGGTGGACGCCATCCGGCTCGCGGACATCCCGTCCCTGCGTTGCGCCCTGGAGGCCTTCCAGTCCGCGGGGATGCGGCTGCAACCGGGCGGCCACACGATGCGCCTCGAAGCGGTCGTGATGGCGTTGGCCGAGGTGGCGCAGTCCGCGCTCGACAGGGCGGAGCAGGCGGCACTCGCCGATGACCTGGACCCGAAGTCATGGGCGGCCAGGATGCTCGTGCTGGTGCACCGCGAACCGCACATCACCAGCTCCGACGTCGGCTCCCGGCTCGGCGCGCACGAAGCGCAGATCAGCCGCAGCGGGAAGACGCTGATGGAGCGCGGCCTGGTCGTCAAGACCCGGCTCGGCCGGTCGAAGGGCTGGTACGCCACTCCCCGGGGCGAAGCCGTCGCCACGCAGCTCGCAGAACGTGAGAACGAATAGCCACGATTCGAGAATCGTGGCGGCCGTTTCAGACCGATGTCGAGAATCGCGCTTTCACCACCCTCCGGAGCGCCGTTTCCGCATTAGTCGTCGGCACCCGGAGGATGGTTACGCGCAGCGACGTCTACGAGACCCGTTTCGCTTCGGGTCGTGACCGCTTTATGACATTCACCGCGCGAAAAGGCTGTCCAGCGAAGACTGGCTTTCCTCGTCCATGGCACGGTAGATCACCAAGCGCTGATCCTGATCCTGAAGCGGGGTGAGCACTTCGAAATGCAGTTCGAGCACGCCGGCCTCGGGATGCCTGATCACCTTGCTCCCCCGGCCCTTGACCTTGACGTCCCGTTCGGCCCACAGGCGCGCGAATTCGTCGTCCGCGGTGAAATCGGCGATGAGATCGATCAGCGCCTGATCGTCCGGATGCGCGGCCCACGCGGCGCGCAGATGAGCGATCCCTTCCCGCATGACACGTTCACGGTCCACAGAGAAATCGCGAATCTCCGGATGTTTGAAGCATAGCCACATCGAATTGCGGCGAGGCGGCGGCAAGGTGTCGAAATCCACCAGCAGCCTCGCCATTTCGTCGTTCCAGGCCAGGATGTCGTAGCGGTGGTTCATCAGCATGACCGGCAAGGGCGAGAGATCGGCGACCAGCCGGGCCAAGGGCGGCGCCGCGACGGTCGCGAGCTTGTCGGCGTCGCGAGGACGCTGCCTGGCGAGATCGAAGAGGTAAGCGCGCTCGTCGGGGGCCAGGCGCAGCGCCCGCGCGAGCGCCTCCAGCACCTCCGCCGAGGGCCGCAGCCCGCGAGCCTGCTCCAGCCGCACGATGTAGTCGACGCTGACCCCGGCGAGTTCGGCGACCTCCTCCCGGCGCAGCCCGGGCGTCCGCCGGGACCGGCGGCGCGACGGCAGGCCGAAAACGTCCGGGTCCAGGCGTTCACGCCGGGTCCGCAGGAACGCGGCCAGCTCCTGGGTCGTATCCACGGTGCGGGTCGTCATGATCGGTCCAACAGCCTGGGTAGGACCGGTGTTCCCAGGATCTTCTCTCCCTTATCCCCTGGTCACGGCGGTCGCAGACTCGTCTCCGACAACGGATCACGAGCACGGGAGAACACGATGCCGCTCACCCTCGACACCTATCGGCTGCTGGGCCGGTCCGGACTGCGGGTGTCCCCGCTGGCGCTGGGCGCCGCGACCTTCGGCACCGAATCGGGCTGGGGCGCCGAGCGGGACGAGGCCCGCAAGCTGTTCGACCGCTACGTCGAACGCGGCGGCAACTTCATCGACACCGCCAGCACCTATTCGAACGGCACCTCCGAACGGCTGCTGGGCGAATTCACCCGCGACAACCGCGAAAGCCTCGTGCTGGCCACGAAGTACACGACACTGCGCCGGCCCGGTGACCCGAATTCCGGCGGCGGCCAGCGCAAAAACCTGTTCGCGTCGGTGGAGGACAGCCTGCGGAAGCTGAACACGGACTACATCGACCTGCTCTACCTGCACCTGTGGGATTTCACGACACCCGTCGAAGAGATCCTGCGCGGGATGGACGATCTGGTCCGCCGCGGCAAGGTCCTGTACGTGGCGATCTCCAACACCCCGGCCTGGGAGGTGTCGCGGATGCAGACGATCGCCGATCTGCGCGGCTGGTCGCCGCTGATCGCGTTGCAGATCGAGTACAACCTGATCGAGCGCACGGGCGAACGCGACCTGATCCCCATGGCCCGCGAGCTGGGTTTGGGCGTCGTCCCGTGGTCACCGCTGGCGGGCGGCGTGCTCACCGGGAAGTACAGCCGCGACGACCTGGCCCCGGCCGAGGACGGTACCCGCAAGAACTTCAACCTCGCCTTGGGCACGCTCACCGAGCGGAACTTCGCCATCGTGGACGTCGTGAAGGAGGTCGCCGCGGAACTCGGTCGCACCCCCGCTCAGGTCGGGCTGGCGTGGACGCTGCGGAACCCCGACGTGACGGCGCCGATCATCGGCGCCCGTACGCCCGCTCAACTGGAGGACAACCTGGGCGCGCTGGAGGTCGACTTCACCCCGTCGCAGCTGGCCCGCCTCGACGAGGTGAGCGCGATCGACCTCGGCTTCCCGCACGAGACGCTCGCCCGCGACTCGACTCTCGCGATGACGCGGGGCGACATGAGGATCGAAGCGCGCCGCTGAGCTTCCGGCCGCGGACCGGTCATCGGGGCTCGCGGCGATGGTGTCGTGCTCGACCGCTCGCGCGCCTGCCGGCTTCGAGTGTCGCGAAAGCCACTTTCGGGACGTCTGATGTCCTGAAAGTGGCTTTCGCGACGTGCTTGGGGTGTTGCGAAAGCCACTTTCACAAC
>NZ_JBHXJK010000218.1:0-9610 GCF_042723255.1 Amycolatopsis thailandensis | reverse complement strand
TTCGTCCTGAGCCAGGATCAAACTCTCCAACAATGTCAAATTTGATCGAGGCAAATAAATACTTGCTCTCAAAGGAACCTCAAAACGAGGTTACAAATACATAAGCTCTACTGGCTTAGTTCACTAGCACACTGTTGAGTTCTCAAGCAACACACTTTGTTTCAAAGCGATATTCACAAGCTTTTGGTCGAGCATGCCGAATCCTACGGGTTTAGTCGTAGGGGGTCGGCGGCCGCTCGTGGGCCGACGCTGAACATTACCTGGTCCGGTTCGCGGTGTCAACCCGCTCGGCCCTGGTTCCTGACCTGGGGCTTTTCGGCCCCGGTGGCCCGGTGTTCCTGGCGACGAAGAGAAGATTACATGCCCCGGAACCCCCCGAAAACAGGGGGGTCACTTAACGACATTGCCGCAGGTCAGCCGGTGTAAGCCGCCGTCATCCGACGGTCTTCAGGTAGCGAGGCGGTTTGCGGGCCGGGACGACGCGTTCGAAGTCGGCCGCATAAGCGAGCACTCGGGCGTCGGTCCAGAGCCCCGACATGAACGAGACACCCACCGGGAGCTCGCCGACGAAACCGGCGGGCACGGTCACGGCCGGATACCCCGAGACCGCGGCCGGCGTCGACGACGGGATCACGTCGTTGTCGCCGGTCTTGCAGTCGGTCTTCCAGGCGGGCGGGTTCGTGGGCGCGGCGATCGCGTCGAGGCGGTACTGGGCGAGAGTCTCGTCGATCGAGCGTTTCGCCAGGTCGGTCAGCTCGCGGCGGTTGACCAGGTAGCCGGGGTCGGACGGGCCGGGCGCGGCGAGCGCCTGTTCGAAGAGTTCCTGCCCGGCGAAACAGGTCTGCTCCAGCGGGTCGGACCGGTTGTAGGCAATCAGCGCGGCGAGGTCGCGCGGGCCTTCCGGACGCGTGGCCAGGTAGCGATCGATGTCCCGGTGGAACTCGGTGAGCAGCGCCGGGAACTCCAGTTCACCGAGCCTGGCCTGGTACGGCGGCGTCACCTCGACGACTTCGGCACCGGCCTTGACCAGGGAGTTCCTGGTCTTCGTCATCACGGCGTCGACGTCCGGGCCGAGTACCGGCAGCCGCCAGAGCCCGATCCGAGAGCCCTTCAGCACGCCGGGGCGCAGGTGCGCGGCATAGTCGGTCGGCTGATTCGGCGGGTACGTGCCGGTGGCCGGGTCGCTCGGGTCGCGGCCTTGGAGCGCGGACAGGGTGAGCGCGACGTCGACGACGTGCCTGGCCATCGGGCCGGTGGTGTCCTGTTCGGCCGAGATCGGCACCACGCCGGTGCGGCTGACCAGGCCGAGGCTCGGTTTGTGCCCCACCGTCGAGGTCATCCCGGCCGGGCAGACGATCGAACCGTCGGTCTCGCTGCCGATCGAGACCTGGGCGAGCGACGCGGCGACGCCCGCGGCGGATCCGGCGGACGACCCACAGGGATTGCGGTCGAGCACGTACGGGTTGTTCGTCTGTCCTCCGACGCCCGACCATCCGGAAGTGGGTTTGGCGGCGCGGAAGTTCGCCCACTCGGACAGGTTCGCCTTGCCGAGGACGACCGCGCCCGCGTCACGCAGGCGGCGGATCAAGGTCGCGTCCTTCGCGGGCTTGCTGCGGAGTGCCCGTGAACCCGCCGTCGTCTGCTGCGACCGGGTGTCGACGTTGTCCTTCACCAGGATCGGGATGCCGTCGAGCGGCCCCCGGCTCTTGCCGGCGCGACGTCGGAAGTCGCTCTCCGCCGCTTGCGCGATCGCGGCCGGATTGACCGCGATGACCGCGTTCACCGTGCGGTCGACCTTGTGGATGCGATCGAGATAAGCCTTGGTCAGACCGACCGCTGTCAGCCGTCCGGAGGACATCCGGGCCTGGAGCGAGGGGATGTCGGCGGCGTCGAGATCGAGCGGTTTCCCGCCCGCTGACGCCGGTGGTGCGGCACTCGCCGCGATGGTCGCGGCGACCAAGGTCGTGAGAACTCCGTACATCGGCCGCCGCACCATCAGGTCTCCTTCGTCTAGAGAACCGGAAGTAGGGTCCGCAGCTCGTACGGGGTCACCGCGCTGCGGTAGTTATCCCATTCAACACGTTTGTTGCGCAGGAAGAAGTCGTAAACGTGCTCTCCGAGCGCTTCGGGCAGAAGTTCCGATTTTTCCATTTCGGCCAGCGCCTCACCGAGGTTCTGCGGGAGCTGGGCGTAGCCGGCCGCGCGGCGTTCGGCGTCCGAGAGCTGCCAGATGTTGTCCTCGGCGGGAGGCGGCAGCTCGTAGCCCTTCTCGATGCCCTTGAGCCCGGCGGCAAGGATGACCGAGTACGCCAGATAGGGGTTGCAGGCGGAGTCGAGCGTTCGGATCTCCACACGACGTGACGACGCCTTGCCCGGCGAGTACATCGGCACCCTGACCAGGGCGGAGCGGTTGGCCCGGCCCCACGAAACGGTCGTCGGGGCCTCGCTGCCGCTGATCAGCCGCTTGTAGGAGTTCACCCACTGGTTGGTGACCGCCGAGATCTCCTTCGCGTGGTGCAGCAGCCCCGCCACGAAGGCCTTGCCCGTCGCGGACAACTCGTACGGGTCTTCCGCGTCGTAGAAGGCGTTGCGATCACCTTCGAACAGGCTCACGTGGGTGTGCATGCCCGAACCCGGCTGGTTGGTGAAGGGCTTCGGCATGAAGGTCGCGCGGACGCCCTGGGTGAGCGCGACCTCCTTGACGACGTAACGGAACGTCATGACGTTGTCGGCCATGGTCAGCGCGTCGGCGTACCGGAGGTCGATCTCCTGCTGGCCGGGTGCGCCTTCGTGGTGGCTGAACTCGACCGAGATCCCCATCGCCTCGAGCGTCTCGATGGCGTGGCGGCGGAAGTGCGTCGCTGTCGCGTGGCTGGCCTGGTCGAAGTACCCGCCGTTGTCCGCGGGCTCCGGCTCACTGCCGTCGTCCGGCAGGCTGGCGAGCAGGAAGAATTCGATCTCGGGGTGGACGTAGCAGGTGAAACCCGCTTCGGCCGCCTTCGAGAGCTGCCTGCGCAGGACGTGCCGGGGGTCCGCCCAGGACGGGGAGCCGTCCGGCATCGCGATGTCGCAGAACATGCGCGCCGAGTACGGGCCGCCGTCCGGGGTCTCCCAGGGCAGGACCTGGAACGTGGCCGGGTCGGGCTTCGCGACCATGTCGGATTCGTAGACGCGCGCGAACCCTTCGATGGCCGATCCGT
Organism: Amycolatopsis thailandensis; assembly: GCF_042723255.1. Lineage (NCBI taxonomy): Bacteria > Bacillati > Actinomycetota > Actinomycetes > Pseudonocardiales > Pseudonocardiaceae > Amycolatopsis > Amycolatopsis thailandensis. The sequence continues at coordinate 6,410 of NZ_JBHXJK010000218.1, read as the reverse complement.
CGAAGCCGATCCCTTCGCTGAAGGCACCCTCGAGCTCGGCGGGCGCCACCGCGACGGACTTGAGAAACCCCAGCACATCCGTGAACCAGAGCCTGACGAAACGGATGTCGCGCTCTTCCAAGGTACGGAGCACGAACTCCTGCTGGCGATCCATGGCCGCACCCTAACGAGAACGTGTTAACGACATGTTTCGACGCGCCGATCAAGCGGAAGTGGTGGACACCCCCGCCGGAACCGGTTCGGGCTTGGCGGCCTTGGTGATCGACAGCGAGGCGACCGAAGCCAGCACCGCGAGGCCCGCCGCGATGTACCAGGCGAGCGCGTAGCTGCCGGACGAGTCGCGGATCGCGCCCGCTCCGAAAGCCGCGAGACCGGCGCCGAGCTGATGGCTGGCGAAGACCCAGCCGAAGACGATCGGCCCGGCGGCGCCGTATTGGCGGACGCAGAGCGCGACCGTCGGCGGAACCGTCGCCACCCAGTCGAGGCCGTAGAAGACGATGAACGCCCACATGCTCGGCTCCACCGTTCCGCTCAACAGCTGCGGGAGCAGGGCGAGCGAGACGCCGCGAAGGGCGTAGTAGACGCCGAGCAGGATTCGCGGATCCACACGGTCGGTGAGCCAGCCGGAGGCGATCGTGCCGGCGACGTCGAAGATCCCGACGAGCGCGAGCAGGCCGGCGGCGGTGGTCTGCGGCATGCCGTGGTCGTGCGCCGCGGGAACGAAGTGGGTGCTGACCAGGCCGTTCGTCGTGGCGCCGCAGATCGCGAACCCGACGGCGAGCAACCAGAACGTCCTCGTGCGTGCCGCCGAGCCGAGGACGGTCAGCGCGCGGCGGACGGAACCACCCGCCCGGGTGACGGGAGCGACTTCGCCGGGTTCGGCGCCGTACGCGGTCGTCCCGACGTCGGACGGGTGATCGCGGACCACCAGAAGGACGACGGGGACGACGGCCAGTGCGGCGATGGCGATGACGAGCGACGCCGTCCGCCAGCCCTCGTCGACGGCGAGGTTCGCGACGATCGGCAGGAAGATCAGCTGGCCGGTGGCGCCCGCGGCGGTGAGAACGCCGGTGACGACGCCGCGGCTGCGAACGAACCAGCGGGCGGCGACCGTCGCGGCGAAGCTCATCGCCATCGAGCCGGTGCCGACGCCGACCAGGACGCCCCAGCAGAGGATGAGCTGCCAGCTCGCGTTCATGAACACCGTGCCGCCCGCGCCGATCGCGACCACGAACAAGGCCGTCGAGGCGACGCGTCGCATGCCGAAGCGCTCCATGAGAGCTGCCGCGAAGGGCGAGAAGAGGCCGTAGAGCACGAGGTTCACGGAGACGGCCGACGCGATCGTCGCGCGGGACCAGCCGAACTCGTCGTGGAGTGGGTCGATGAGGACGCCGGGGGCCGCGCGGAAACCGGCGGCGGCGAGCAGGGCGACGAACGCGGCGGCGGCGACGAACCACGCGCGGTGGAGTCGGTTCTCAGGGTGCACGGGTACAGCGTCATCGCCGTCGGCCCTCGGCGGAAGTGGCCGGAAGGACACTGTGCGAAAGATTCGGGCCAAGGTCATAGGGTCTGACCATGCGCTGCCGTCACCTCATGCCGGCGCTGCTGCTCACGATCGGGCTCATCGGCGGCTGTGCGGGATCTCCCCCGTTGCCCCCTGCCCAGGAACTCGTGAGCGCGGCGGCCGACTCCCTCGTCTCGTTGCGCAGCGTGCGGTTCACGCTCGGGGTGAACGGCGTCGTCACCGGGCTGCCGGTGCGCGGGCTCGACGGCGAGGTCAGCCTCGAAGGTGGCGCGGTCGGCAAGGCCGACCTGCAGGACGACACCGGACGGATGAAGGTCGAGTACCGGCTGTCCGGCTCGGAGATCACGCTCGACGGGGAACGGGTGATTCCGGCTTCGGCGGCCTACACGCCGCAGGCGATGCTCGGGGCGGACGGTGGGCTGCGGCGGCTGTTGACCGGGGCGACCGAGCTGCGCGGCGAGCGGTGGGAGCGGGTGCAGGACACCGACTCGATCCGGATCGGCGCGAAGGTGCCGGCCGCGGTGATCGGCGGGATCGTGCCGGAAATCAAGTCGGACGTGTTCGTGAAGCTGTGGATTTCGAAGGACGAGCCGCGGCGGCTGATGCGGGTGTGGTTGCAGGTGCCGCCGACGAGTCCACAGGACTTCGCGGTGATGCTGGAGTTGGCGTTGACCAGGCATAACGGGGTGGTCGTCGGGGGCGGGCGATAGCAAAGGTCCCTTGCTCCCCCGGCTGGTGCGGCGGGAGAGCAAGGGACCTTTGCTATCGCTTCGTCACTTGGCGGTGCAGCGGGTGCCCTCGTCCGGCAGGGCGCCATTCACCAGGTAGTCGATGCCGATCCGGTCGACGCACGACACGCCCTGGAGGAACACCGTGTGCTGGTTGCCCTCGAACGTCAGCAAAGCTCCCTTGATCGCTTTCGCCAGGTTGACGCCCGCTTGGTACGGGGTCGCCGGGTCGTTCGTCGTCGAGATGACCAGCGTCTTCGGCAGGCCTTCGACGTTGGGCAGGTGCGGCTCCGAGGTGTTCGGCACCGGCCAGAAAGCGCAGGCGTCGCGCGCGGAACCGTCCGGCTTGCCGTCGTCGAGGAACGGCGCCGCCTCCGCATACCGCTTCTGCGCGTCGAGGAGCTTCGCCGGATCGGTGACCCGCGGGTCGTCCACACACCGGATCGCGACGAACGCGTCCTGTGTCGTCCCGTAACGGCCGTCGGCGCCGCGTTCGTTGTAGAGGTCCGCCAGCTTTTCCAGGCCGTCGCCGCGCTGACGCTTCAGATCGTTGAGCGCGGTGTTGAGCGGTTCCCAGAGATCTTCCTGGTAGAGGGCCTGTATCACGCCTGTGGTCGCGTCCTCGTACGACAGTTTTCGGCCGTCGGAGACCGGGACGGGGAAGTCGATCAGCGGCCGCACCAGGTCCTGGAACGCCTTCGTCACACCGGCGGCGTCACGCCCCAGGGCGCAGTCCTCGCGCGCGGCGCACCAGTTCGAGAACTCCCCGAACGCCTTGCCGAAGCCCTGCCCCTGCGCGACCAGCGACTCCACCGCGTCCTGCTCCGGGTCGACGGCCCCGTCGAGCACCAGCGCGCGGACGTTCGCGGGAAAGGCCTCCGCGTAGGCGGATCCGATCCGCGTCCCGTAGGAGTAGCCGAGGTAATTCAGCTTCGGTTCGCCGAGGACCGAACGCAGGACGTCCATGTCCTTGACGACGTCCCGCGTACCCACGTTCGCGAGCATCGACGGGCCGTGTTCGGTCCGCTCGGCGCATTTGGTCGCGAAGTCCTGGGACTCGGCCTCCTGCTTTTTCACTCCCTCGGGTGACCCGTCCGTCTCGCCGTCGTCCGCCCGGTCCGCGTCGCGTTCGGCGTCGGTCAGGCAGCGGATCTGCGGCTCGCTCGCACCGATGCCGCGCGGGTCGAAACCGACCATGTCGAAGCGTTTGCCCAGCTCGTTCGTCGCAGTCCGGGAGGCGAGACCGGCCGCGGCCGCCATGCCGGAGGCGCCGGGGCCACCGGGGTTGACCACGAGCGCCCCAATCCTTTCGTCGGTTTCCAGCGCCTTCCGGCGCAGCAGGCCGAGCGTGATCGAGTCCCCTTCGGGCTTCGCGTAGTCGAGCGGGACGGTCAGCCGGGCGCACTGTGCGTCCTTCACTCGAAACGCCGCTTTCGCGTCATCGGATGTCGCGTAGGGTGCACAGTCGGCCCAGGTCAGACTCTGTCCGTAGAACTTCTCGAGTCCTGCGGGCACCGGTCCGGACGGAGCGTGCGACTCGGTGGCCGGAGGCGGCGGCTGGGTTCTACCCTCTCCCGACGAGCACGCGGCGACGGTGACCGCGAGCAGGCCGGACAGCGTGATCGCGGCGAATCGACGGGCACGGGACCTGGCGCTGACATGAGTGAACACGGTTGGATCGTGCCATCGGCCGCGGAACTCGGCCGCACCACCACTGCGTTGGTGAGACAGGTGCGGACGGCAGAAGAACAGACGGGAGCACAGGGGTGGCAGCACTGATCAGCCGGGTGGGCAAGAAGCTGCGCCGGATCATCCAGCGGCCGGGCAGCGTCGAGCTGACCCGCTACGAAGCGCTGCTGCCGGCCATCGAGAAGCTCGAGCCCGAGTTGGAGAAGCTCTCCGACGAGGAGCTGACAGAGCGGGCCGGCAAGCTTCGGGACGCCTCGGCCTTCGGCAACGAGCAGCTCATCGAGGTCTGCGCGCTCGGCCGTGAGGCCGCTCGGCGCGCACTCGGCGAGCGCGCCTTCGACGTCCAGCTCCTGGGCACGATGGGCCTGCTCAGCGGGCACATCGTGCAGATGGAGACCGGTGAGGGCAAGACGCTGGCCGGTGCGCTGGCCGGTGCCGGGTACGCCCTGCGCGGCAAGCACGTCCACGTCGTCACGGTGAACGACTACCTCGCCCGCCGTGACGCGGAGTGGATGGGCCCGATCTACGACCTGCTCGGCGTGTCCGTCGGCTGGATCGAGCCCGCGCACTCCCGAGACGAGCGCCGCGAGGCCTACGCGAAGGAAGTCACCTACGGCGCCGTCAGCGAGATCGGCTTCGACGTGCTGCGCGACCGCCTCGTCACCCGCGAAGAGGACCTGGTCCAGCGCGAACCCGAGGTGGCGATCGTCGACGAGGCGGACTCCGTGCTGGTCGACGAGGCCCGCGTGCCGCTGGTGATGGCGGGATCGATCGACCACACCGACGCCGACGAAGAGGTCGCGAACATCGTCCGGCGGCTGCGGCTCGGGCTGCACTACGAGACCGACGCCGACGGTCGCAACGCCTGGCTGACCAAGGCGGGCGCGTCGGTGGTCGAGAAGGCCCTCGGCGACGACATCAACCTTTACGACGACACCGGCTCGGACAGGCTGCCCGCCGTGAACGTGGCGCTGCACGCCCACGCGCTGCTCACCCGCGACGTCGACTACCTCGTGCGCGACGGCAAGGTGCAGCTCATCAACGCCGCGCGCGGCCGCGTCGCCGAATTGCAGCGCTGGCCGGACGGCCTCCAGGCCGCCGTCGAGGCGAAGGAGCAGGTCAAGGCGACCGACCGGGGCGAGATCCTCGACTCGATCACCGTGCAGGCGCTGCTCGCGCGCTACCCCGAGGTCGCGGGGATGACCGGTACCGCGGTCGCGGTCGCCGAGCAGTTGCGCGAGTTCTACAAGCTCGAGGTCGCGGTCATCCCGCCGAACACGCCGAACATCCGCGAAGACCAGGAGGACCGGATCTTCGGATCGCCGTCGCAGAAGCTGCGCGCGATCGAGGAGGAGATCCGGCGGGTGCACGAATCCGGGCGGCCGATCCTTGTCGGCACCCAGGACGTCGCTGAGTCCGAGGAGCTGGCCGAGAAGCTGGCGAAGGTCGATCTCGAATGCGTCGTGCTCAACGCGCGCAACGACGCCGAGGAAGCCGCGATCATCGCCGACGCCGGCAAGAAGGGCGCGGTCACCGTTTCGACCCAGATGGCCGGTCGAGGCACCGACATCCGGCTCGGCGGCAAGGACGGCGACGGCCGCGACGAGGTCGTCGAACTGGGCGGCCTGCACGTGATCGGCACCGCGCGCTACCCGTCGAGCAGGCTGGACGGCCAGCTGCGCGGCCGGTCCGGACGGCAGGGCGACCCGGGCAGCGCGGTGTTCTTCGCCAGCCTGAACGACGAACTCGTGCTGTCGAACGCGCCGGACGTGCCCGAGGGCATCAGCTCCGACGTGGGCAGCGGCGAGGTCACCGACCCGGCGGCGCTGCGGCAGATCAACCACGCGCAGCGGGTCGCCGAGGGTGTCGACCTGGAGATCCACCGGAACACGTGGCGCTACACGCGGCTGATCGAGCGGCAGCGCGGTGAGCTGCTCGAACATCGGGACAAGGTGCTTCGGACCGCGCACGCGGCGGAGGTGCTGGAGAAGGCGCACCCGGAGAAGTTCAAGGAGCTCTCAGAAGCGGTCGAGGACGAGGCGAAGGTCGAGCAGCTGAGCCGGGAGGTGCTGCTGTTCCACATCGACCAGCTGTGGTCGGACCACCTGGCGTTCCTGACCGACGTGAGGGAGAGCATCCATCTGCGGGCGCTGGCGCGGGAGACGCCGATCGACGAGTTTCACCGCGCGGCGATCCCCGAGTTCCACAAGATCATCGCGGAGGCGGCCGACCGGGCGGCGAAGACGCTCGAGGAGGCCGAGATCACCGAGGACGGGATCGACCTCGGTGACGCGGGGGTGCGGCGGGCGAACACGACGTGGACGTACTTGGTGCACGACAACCCGTTCGACTCCGACTTCGAGCAGACCATCAAGAAGGTGCGGAGCATGATCAAGCGCAAGTAGCGCGCCGGTCCTTCAGCGGTGAGCGGGGGACCTTTGCTGTCACTCTCTTTTGGAGAGTGACAG
>NZ_JBHXJK010000217.1:0-9666 GCF_042723255.1 Amycolatopsis thailandensis | reverse complement strand
GCCTTCCCTACTCTCAAGGTAGGGAAGGAGGCCTTCACGGAACGGCGGTCCGTCAGCCCGGCGGGGCGAAGGGGTTTTCCGGTTCCGGAGCGGTCTCCGACTGCGGCGGTGTGACCGGCGCGGGAGCGGCCGCCTGCGGATACGACTGCGGATAAGACTGCCCATAAGACTGAACAGGCTCCCCCTGCGGCGCGTACTGCCCATGAGGCGCGTACTGCGCAACAGCAGGCGCGACAGGCTGCGCGTACTGAGGCCGCAGCTTCTCCTGATCCCGCCGCCGACGCTCGGCCAGCACCGCCGACAGGTACGCCCACGACGGCACCCCCGGCGGCACCGGCGCCCCGATCTCCCCGGCGACCTGCTGCGCGAGCCCGTACCCGAGCGCCTCGGCCGCTTCCGGCCGAAGCTCGCTCGTACGGCTCAAGTACTGACGCACGGCCAGCGCGAGGTCGTTCGGCAACCGGGTCAGGTCCAGCTGCGAGGCCCAGTACGCCAGCTGCGGCGGCATGCCGACGTACGGCGTCCGGGCGGCGGGCATGCGTTCCCGGATCACCAGGGTGCCGGCGAGGTAGTCGCCGACGCGGCGGCCGTTGGGCGACAGCAGCGACGTGATCACCGCCACGACACCGAGCAGGCCCAGCGCCCAGAAGTCCACGAAGAACCCGGCGAGCCCGCGGACCAGCGCGTGCCGGAACCGGACCGGGCCGCCGTCGGTGCGGACCACGCGCAGGCCGAGCGCCATCTTCCCGAGGGTGCGCCCGCGGCTCAGTGTCTCGAAGATCACCGGGTAGCCGACCATGACCAGCACGAGGGTCACCAGGAACAGGGTCAGCGCCAGCGCTTCGTCGCCGAACGCGGCGATCTGGCTCAGGACCAGCATCGCGACGACCAGCGTGACGAGCTGAAGGGCGACGTCGATCATCATGGCGAGCCCGCGGCTGGCCAGCTTCGCCGCGCGCACGTCCAGGACGACGGCCTCGCCGGTGACGAGATCGGACTCTTGTTCCACCCGGCAAGCGTAGTGACGAATAGGCTGGGCGACCAAGGACGATCGCCGGGAGGGCTCCGAGTTGGACGTGGACGTGTTCGTCGCCGCGCACCAGGCCGAATGGAATCGGCTGCGTGACCTCGTCGGCCGCGCCGGGAAACTCAGCGGGCCGGACGCGGACGAACTGGTGACGCTGTACCAGCGGGTCGCGACGCACCTTTCGATCATCCGCTCGGTCGCGCCCGATCCCGTGCTCGTCGCGCACCTGTCCGGGCTGGTCGCGAAGGCCCGCTCGGCCGTCACCGGCTCGCACAGTCCCGCCTGGCGCGAGGTCCGGCTGTTCTTCACCCACCGGTTCCCCGCAGCGCTGTACCTGAGCCGGCGCTGGTGGCTGGCGTCGGCGGCCGCGTCGATCGCGGTGATGGCGATCGCGGCGGTGTGGATCGCCGGCGATCCGCAGGTGCTCGCGTCACTGGCCTCGCCCGAGGAGTTCAAGGACCTGACCGCGCCCGGCGGTAAGTACGAGACGTACTACTCGTCCGATCCCGCGGGTTCCTTCGCCGCGCGCGTCTGGACCAACAACGCGTGGGTGGCCGCGACCTGCCTGTTCCTCGGCGTGGTGCTGGGGGTCCCGGTGATCTACGCGCTCTGGGCGAACTCGCTGAACCTCGCGATCGGCGCGGCGCTGATGTCCTCGGCCGGACGGCTCGACGTGTTCTTCGGCCTGATCCTGCCGCACGGGCTGCTGGAGCTGACCGCGGTGTTCGTCGCGGCCGGGACGGGGCTGAAGCTCGGCTGGACGGTCGTCGACCCGGGACGCCGTTCCCGGACGGCGGCGCTCGGCGAGCAGGGCCGCTCGGTGGTGGTGATGGCGCTGGGACTGACCGTGGTGCTGCTGATCTCCGGCGTGATCGAGGGTTTCGTGACGCCATCGGGCCTGCCGACCTGGGCCCGCATCGGAATCGGAGTAATCGCCGAGGTCGCGTTTCTACTCTATGTGTTCGTCGTCGGGCGCCGGGCCGCGAAAGCGGGGGAAAAGGGTGATGTCGACTGGCGATACGCTGGTGATTCTCGACCGGAAGCGGGCTGACCTGGTTAGCTCCCCCCATGGGGAGAAAACGTTTACGCGTATTCGCGATAGCCGTCCTGTCCGTATTCGCCTCGACGCTGCTCGTCGGCGCGTCCCAGGCCAAGACCGTCTCCGCGCCTTCGGGCAAGCAGAACTGGGTGGTGAGCGTCGGCGGGTTCCGCACCGACGCCGACCGCAACTACGTCCGGCTCGGTTATCTCGTCTTCAACCCGGCCGACAACACCGTCGCGCACAATTTCTGGACGTGGAGCCAGGCGGATTTCCCCGCCCCGGTCAACAGCGGCGACGTCTACTACTGCGGAGATTGGGCACCGGGATCCAACCCCCGCAACAATTGTCCGATCAAGACCGCGCCGGGCTTCACCGGTGAACCGAACGGTCACTTCACCGGCACCTACGCCCAGAAATCGGGGCAGGTGGCCATCACCTGGACCAGCAGCACCGTCGACGGCACGACCACTCCCGTGAACCTCACCGAGACCTGGTCGGTTTCGGAGACACGGCCGGGGCTCGGCCGGATGCAGCTGGTCGGCGACAACTATTCGATCAGCAGCGGCATCGCCTACGGCAGCAACGCTTCTCTGGCGCAGACCAGCAAGGCCCCGATGAGCTCCGTGCGCGCGACCCAGCGGTCGTACCTGCTCGAAGGCCAAGGCGTGAACCGCCGCGCGATCACCAACTGGACCAGGGGAAGCAGCGGCGCCCTCGGCGTCGGCCCCGGGTGGAACAAGTGCGACGACGGCTCGTGTCTCGGGTTCGTGCAGTACGACTCCGGCTGCGATCCGTCCTCCTGCTGCCCCGCCGGCCCCGGCCACGCGGCGTGCGCGCAGAAGATCATCGACACCGGCGACAGGCGGTTCTACTACCTGAGCGACGCCTTCGGCGGACGGCGCAACAGTTACGAGTTCTGGTGCGAATGCCTGTCCTACAACGGTTGCTACCTCGGCAACAGCCACGTCCGCCCGCTGCTGCAGGTGATCGACGACGCGGGGGCGTTCCAGGGCTGGGTCGGCGCCGAGGTCAGCCCGGACCGGAGCGGCTCGCGGGATCCGTCGGGCGAGTACTACTCCAGTTTCGCGCTGGTGGCCTAGCCGATCACAGCCGTCCGGCCGCCTTCAGCGCGAGATACCGGTCGGCCAGGCGCGGCGGCAGATCCTCGGGCACGGCGTCGACGACCTCGACGCCGTGCCGCGCCAGCCGCGCGGTGACCTGGCGCCGTTCGGCCAGCACCCGCTCGGCCGCGGCCGCGTCGTAGACGGCTTCCGCGTCACCGCGCCCCGCCGCCATCTCGGCGACCCGCGGGTCCGCCACCGAAGCGATCATCAACTGGTGCCGCGAAGTCAGCTTGGACAGTATCGGGAACAGGCCTTCCTCCAGTGGCGCCGCGTCCAGCCCGGTCAGCAGGACCACCAGCGCGCGCCGCCGGGTCCGCCGCAGCACCTCGGCGATCATCCCCCGCGCGTCGGTCTCGACCAGCGACGGTTCCAGCGGCGCCATCGCGTTCACCAAGGCGGGCAACAGTTCCGACGATCCCTGGACCGCGGCGTGGACCTGGCGGTCGTAGGCGAGGAGGTCGACGCGGTCACCCGCCCGCGCGGCGAGCACCGCCAGCAGCAGGGCCGCGTCCATCGCCGCGTCGAGCCGCGGCGCGTCGCCGACCCGGCCTGCCGAAACCCGGCCGGTGTCGAGGACCAGCACCACGTGCCGGTCGCGTTCCGGGCGCCACGTCCGCACCATGACGTCGGACGCGCGCGCCGAGGCCCGCCAGTCGATCGACCGGACGTCGTCGCCGATCACGTACTCGCGCAGGGAGTCGAATTCCGTGCCCTGGCCGCGGATCAGCACCGCGTTGCGGCCGTCGAGCTGTTGCAGCCGCGCCAGCCGCGACGGCAGATGCTTGCGGCTGTGGAACGGCGGCAGCACCCGCACGGTCCACGGCACCTCGTGCGAACCCTGCCGTGCCGCGAGCCCCAGCGGCCCGGTCGACCGGACGGTGACCCTGGCCGCGGTCCGGTCGCCGCGCCGGGTCGGCAGGAGCCGAGTGGTCACGACGCGCCTTTCGCCCGCGGGCAAGGTCAAGCGGTGCCTGTCGTCCGCGCCGGCGCTGGGCGGCCACGCGTCCCGGAGCCACGCGCGCACCGGACGGCCACCGGGATTGGCGACGGTCAGCGTGACCTCGCAGTCCTCCCCCAGCCGCACGGACGTCGCGCCGGATCGCGCGAACGCCAGCTTCCGCACGCTCCCGGCGAGCACGAGATCCAGCACCACCAACAGGAACAGCACCGCCGCGGCCAGCCCGATCCCGGCCCACGAGGGCAGCAGGAAGCCGACCACCGGCGCCGCGAGGAGCGCCAGCAGCCCGAGCCGCCCGGTGACGGCCATCAGCGTGGAACGGGCACGGACGCGAGGACGCGGTCCAGTACACCGTCGGCGGTCGCGCCTTCGAGCTCGGCTTCGGGCCGCAGGTCGAGCCGGTGCCGCAAAGACGGCCGTGCCAAGGCTTTGACGTCGTCCGGCGTGGCGTAGTCGCGGCCCGCGAGCCACGCCCACGCCCGTGTCGCGGCCAGCAGCGCCGTCGCGCCACGCGGGGAAACACCGAGGCGCACCGACGGCAGCGCCCGGGTCGCGCGGCAGACGTCGACGATGTAGGCGAGCACCTCGGGACGCACGGTGACCCCGGCGACCGCACGCCGCGCGGCGTCGAGCTGCGCGGCGCCGGCGACCGGCTGGATCCCGGCCGCGGTGAGGTCGCGCGGGTCGAAACCCTGCGCGTGCCGGGAAAGGATGCCGAATTCGTCCTCGCGGGACGGCATCGGCATGGTCAGCTTCAGCAGGAATCGGTCCAGCTGCGCCTCGGGAAGCGGGTACGTGCCCTCGTATTCGACCGGGTTCTGCGTCGCGATAACGATGAACGGATCAGGCAGCGGCCGCGTCTTGCCGTCGCTGGAGACCTGCCGCTCCTCCATCGCCTCCAGCAGCGAAGACTGCGTTTTCGGCGGGGTGCGGTTGATCTCGTCCGCCAGCAGGAGGTTCGTGAACACCGGGCCCTCGCGGAAGGAGAACTCGCCGCTGTGCGCGTCGTAGACGATCGAGCCGGTGATGTCGCCCGGCATGAGGTCCGGCGTGAACTGCACCCGGGTCGTCTCCAGGTCCAGCGCGGCGGCCAGCGCCCGCACCAGCAACGTCTTCGCCACCCCCGGAACGCCTTCGAGCAGCACGTGTCCCCGGCACAGCAACGCGATGATGAGCCCGGTGACCGCCGCGTCGTTGCCCACCACGGCCTTCCCGACCTCGGCGCGCAGCGCGATCAGCGCCGCCCGCGCTTCGGCCGCACCATCCACACTGGACTGATCGCTACTCAAGACCGCTCCACCTCTCGTTCCACGACATCGAGTCCGTCCGCCAGCCGCACCAGCGCGGCGTCATCGGCGGGCGGGTCCCCGTACAACAGCGCGCCGATCTCGGCGGGCGCCCGGCCGGTCCGCCCGGCGACGGACTCCACCAACGCGGCGGGTTCGGCGTCCCGGGTGAGGCCCAGCAACGGCCGGAGCCGCGCGCGAGCGGCCTCACGCAACGTTTCCCCGGCGTGCGCGGCGGCCTTCGCCCGGCGATACAACCGCGCCCGCCCCTCGGTGGCTTCGGCCGCGCGCACCACGACCGGGATCGGCTCGGTCACCACCGGCCCCAGCCGCCGGGAACGCCACAGCGCCAGCAGCACCACCGCGAACCCGGCCTGCAAGGCCGCGTACGACCAGCCCGCCGGGATCAGTTCCGACAGCGGCTTCTTCTCCGTCTCCAGCGACGGATCGGCGGCCGTCGGCAGGTACCAGACCAGGCGTTCGTGCTTCCCGAGCAGGCGCATCGCGAGCGCCGCGTTGCCTTCGCCTGCCAGCCACTCGTTGGTCAGCGGCGCGGGGGTGCCGAGTACGGTCACCGTCCCTTGTGGACCGGGGACTTCGAGATACGAACCGCCGTAACACTCCAGCGCCCTCGGCTGCGTGGCCGCGTACTTCAGGCCGCCCATCGTCGCGTTCCCCGCCGCGACGGGGTCCTTCGCCTCGCAGTCGGGCGCGCGGGTCTCGGTCTCGGCCTGACCGTTCACCCGCACCCCGGGGAGGACTTCGTCGACCGTGCCGGGGCTCGGCTGCACCAGCACGACGTGCTCGGCGTTCTGCCTGATCTCCGCGAAAGCACTCTTGGGCACGTACTCGGGCTTGGTGATCAGGACGGTCGCGTCCCTCGCGACGCCCTTGGCCGCGGCGGCGGTGCGCACGATCGGGATCTTGACGCCTTCCCGTTCCAGCAGGGTCGCCAGCGCGCGGCCGCCGCCGGGCTCGTAGGAGCCCGGTTCGAGCGCGCCGGTGGTCTGCTCGCCCTGGACGAGGACGAGCAGCGTCCCGGTCAGCACGAGCAGGAGGACGACCGCGAGCGGGAGCCGCACCCCGCGCCAGATCCGGCGGGCGTCGGGCGAAACCGAGGTCATCCGGCCGCCAGGGCGACGGGCCGGGCGCGACGGCAGCGTTCGTCCAATTCGGACAGTGAGCGGTAGCCGTCCTCGGTGGCCGGGATGTCTCCGTAGTGGACGTCGTCGAACAACCGCGCGCCGGCGCGCAGCGGGACGGCGACGTCGGGAAGCAGGCGTCCGGCTTCGAGGGCGGCTTCGTCGGCCGTCCGGCCCGACTTCTCGTCCAGCAGCGCCCGCTCCTCCAAGGACCGCACCACGGCGCGGAAGATCTCACGGACAGCGTCGTCGAAGTCACCCCGCGACGCCGCTTCCTCGGCGGCCTTGCGGTGTTCGCCGGAAGCCTTGCGCTGCCCGGCGAACACGGCCCGTCCGCTCTTGGCCGACGTCGCCAAGGGACCGGATCGCACGCGGATCACCACCACCAGCACGATCAGCACGACGGCCAGCAGCACCACGGCGAAGATCCCGCCGGGCACCGCGCTGTCGACGGTGTCGAGGAAGCTCAGCAGCTTTTCGAGCACCCAGCTGAACGCCTCGGACAGCCAGCTCGGTTTCGCGTTCTGATAGGCCGGATTCGCGAGTTCTTCGGCCGCGCGCAGCCGGGCGGTGTCCCGGTCGATGTCGACCGGGACTTCGGTGAGGAAGCGCGTCACCATGCCTGCGGCGGGGGCGGCGGCGTGATCCCGGCCGCGCGGGCCAGTTCGATGTCCATGCCCTCGCGGCGCATCCGCTGGTCGATGTAGAGGATCACGGTCACCAGCGCGGTGAACGGTCCGACGATCGTCTGCGCGATCACCGTGCCCACCGACTGGAGGATCAGGTCACCGGTCGAGGGAACGTACATCTGGTCCAGATTGCCGAAAATGGACAGGAAGGCGCTGAAGCTGAACGGGATCGTGATGATCGAAGCCAGGAACGACGAGATCACGTACGCCAGCAGCAGGATCCCGAAGACCCGCCAGAACATCCCGGAGACCAGCTTCACCGACCGGCGGAACGCCTCCATCACGGTGCCGCGTTCGAGGATGAACGCGGGGCTGGCCAGCGCCCAGAAGGTGTAGGGGATGATCGCGGGCAGCAGGCAGAAGATGGCGGCGACCATGATCGCCAGCGTGTAGAGCACGGTCAGCCCGAGCAGCGGCAGCAGCCGCGGCGTCGCCTCTTTCAGCGCCTCTTTGAAGGTGACCGGCTTGCCCAGCACGGCCTTGCCCATCAGGACGGTCAGGAATCCGGTGAGGATGGTCGTCCCGAGCAGGGTGGCGACGAGGGTGATGAACGACGTCGCCAGCGATCCGCCCAGGACGCTGAACATCTGGTTCATCAGTTCCTGATCGGTGGCCGCCGGGCCGAGATCGCGGATTTTCTCGAGGTCGCCGGTGGTGTCGACCAGCAGCAGCCCGACCAGGTTGAGGGCCGCGGTGAGCACCGCGGTGATCGCGGCCGCGCCGAAGACCATCCGCCAGTACTTGCGCATGGCCGTGACCGCGCCGTCGAGGATGTCGGTGAGGTTCAGCGGGCGCAGCGGGATGACCCCCGGCCTGCCGAGACCGACCTTCCAGTTCGCGTACTGCTGCTGCGGCGGCGGCTGATACGACGGCAGCGGAGGCGGCGGCGTCGCCCCGGACGGGGACTGCCACTGCTGCTCCGGCGCCGGTGACGGCGGCACCTCACCCCGCGGCGGCGTCGGCGCGTCCGCCTGCGGCTGTGCCGGTTCGCCCGCCTGCGGCTTCGGCGTCTCGGTACCTTCCGGCCCGGACGGTCCGCCGGTCTCCGTCATGCGACAGCCCCCTACCCGTTCATGTTGCTTGCGCACACTCTTCCAGAGGGTCCGACACCCAGCCAGAGCTGGGGGGACGACACTGATGGGTGACCGCTCGCCTCACGCTGGATACCCTCTGCTGCCAAGTGCTGGGAGGGGAGGCCGTTAGCTCGTTATGCTGAACATCGGACCGGGCGCCCCCGGTTCGCCCCTAGAAACACCGGGACCGACTTGATGACGCAACCGCCCCACGGCCAGTGGCCGCCACGCGGCGCCGTCCAGCCACCGCCGGTGCACGGTCAGCCCCCTCCCCAGTGGCACGGCGCACCGCATCAGTACCCGCCGCCGCCACGCCGGTCCGTGGGCGCGATCGTCGGCATCTGCCTCGGCGCGGTCGCCGTCCTGGTCCTCGGCCTGGTCGCGATCGTTTCACTCAATCGTGACGGCAACGATCACGTAGCGAACGCGGGTTACAGCACGCTGCCGAGCCCGCCCCCGTCGGCGGAACTGACGCCGAGCGGGTCCGCGTCGCCCTCGTCCTCGACGAACCCGTTCCCGACGTCGCCGACCAGGGCACCGTCCTCTTCGAGCGGACCGCAGAAGATCCTCAAGCTCGGCGACCACCCGATCCTCCAGGACCCGAGCGCCGGCCTGCAGAACCGCGTCTGCACGCTGCCGCAGTGGCAGAGCAGCCAGCAGGCCGCCGAGGCGTTCTTCACCGCGGCGGGCAAATGCCTCGACAACGCGTGGGGCCCGTTCCTCGAGGCCTACAAGCTGCCGTTCATCCCGCCCGCCCTGCACTTCCCGACCGGGGCCAGCTTCGAAACCGAATGCGGCACGATCCAGGTGGGCATCGCGACGGCGGCGTACTACTGCGAGAACAACCTCTACGTGCCGTTCCGGGGTCTGCAGACCGACCAGTACGGCAACAACCCCGGCGTCTACCTCGCCCTTTTCGCGCACGAGTACGGGCACCACGTGCAGGAGGTCGCCGGGCTGATGGACGCGGCCTGGCAGAAGATCTACGAATCGGGCCAGAACAGCCCCTCCGGGCTGGAGATGTCCCGGCGCAAGGAACTCCAGGCGCAGTGCTTCTCCGGGATGTTCCTCGGCGCGCACGTCGACCAGGGCGGCACGGTCAGCCGGGACATGTACAACAAGGCCTGGAACGACCAGGAGACCCGGGGCGACAACACCTCACGCAGCCAGGACCACGGGACGAACGCGCATTACGCGTCCTGGTGGCGGGCCGGCGCGAGCAACAACCGGATCGCCGACTGCAACACCTTCTCGGCGCCGTCGAGCGCCGTTTCCTGACGATGTGAAGTACATGAAGGCCCCCTTCCTTGCGCCTGGCGCAAGGA
>NZ_JBHXJK010000216.1:1638-9775 GCF_042723255.1 Amycolatopsis thailandensis | reverse complement strand
CTCCCTTCCTTGCGCCAGGCGCAAGGAAGGGGGCCTTCATGTACTTGGCAAGGTGTGAAGGTCGAGTTTCCTCGGCTCAGCCGAGGGAAGGGGGTCTTCACGGACCATGCCTGCGACCGACCGCGCCGAACCCAGTAGGTACGCAAGACACACTTGGCCCTGACCCCCTTCACAGCACTCGACCCACCTTGCCTACCCCAGCCGTCCCCACCACCCACGAGACCCACGCTGAGTGGCGGTGAGCGGACGCCGTGTTCGTTCATCGCCAGGTCAACCGCCGTTGGCCCACCGGCCGTGGCCGCGGGATAGAACCGCGCCATGACCGCTTCCCACCACAATCGCCGCACGCTGCTCAAGGCCGGTCTCACCGGCGCCGGAGCCGTCGCGGGCGGCCTGCTCCTCCCCGGAACCGCGACCGCGACCGGCACCGCGACCGCGGACCCCGTCCCGCTGCTCCGCCGCGACCGCCCCGTGCTCACCCACGGTGTCCAGTCCGGCGACGTCACCACCGGTTCCGGCATCGTCTGGTCGCGTGCAGACCGGCCCTCCCGGCTGATCGTGGAGGTCTCGCGGGATCCCTCGTTCCGGCGCGCTCGCCGCGTGCGCGGGCCGGTGATGAGCCCGGAGACCGGCGGCACCGGCAAGGTCCGCGTCGCCGGCCTGCTGCCCGGGACCGAGGTCCACTACCGCGTGACCGCCGAGTCCCTCGACGGCCGCACGTGCAGCGAGGCCGTCACCGGCCGGTTCGCCACCGCGCCGATCGGCCGCTCGGACGTCCGGCTGCTGTGGTCCGGTGACGTCGCCGGGCAGAACTGGGGCATCAACCCCGAACGCGGCGGCATGACGATCTACCGCGCGATGGCCGAACGCCGTCCGGACCTGTTCCTCCACTGTGGAGACACGGTGTACGCCGACGCGCCGCTCACCGAGACCGTCGCGCTGCCCGGCGGCCGCGTGTGGCGCAACATCGTCACCCCGGAGAAGTCGAAGGTCGCCGAGACGCTCGACGAGTACCGCGGCCAGTTCGCCTACAACCTGCTCGACGACAACCTCAAGCGCTTCACCGCGAACGTGCCCGCCTACGTCCAGTGGGACGACCACGAAGTCGTCAACAACTGGTACCCGGGTGAGATCCTCAACGACCGCCCCGAATACACCGAGAAGCGCGTCGACGTCCTCGCCAGCCGCGCGTTCCAGGCGTTCCACGAATGGCATCCGATCGACCGTCGCCAGGCCGTCGACGGCCGCGTGTACCGCAACTTCCGGCACGGTTCCCGCGCCGAGGTCTTCGTGCTGGACATGCGGACCTACAAGGACGCCAACACCGCGGACCAGACCAAGCCGGGCCGCATCCTCGGCGACCGTCAGGCACGCTGGCTCGTCGACGCCCTCGACCGCAGCACCGCCACGTGGAAGATCGTCCAGGCCGACCTCCCGATCGGTCTCACCGTCCCGGACGGCAAGGGCATCGAGGGTGTCGCCAACGGCCTGCCCGGCGCGCCCGGCGGTCGTGAGACCGAACTCGCCTGGGTGCTGCGGGAGATCGCGCGGCGCCGGGTGCGCAACGTCGTCTGGCTGACCGCCGACGTGCATTACACCGCGGCGCACCACTACTCGCCGGATCGCGCATCCTTCACCGACTTCGACCCGTTCTGGGAGTTCGTCTCCGGTCCGCTCAACGCCGGCGCGTTCGGCCCGAACACGCTCGACCCGACCTTCGGGCCGGAAGCGGTGTTCGTGCACGCCCCGCCCGCCGCGAACACTTCGCCCGCCGACGGCTTCCAGCACTTCGGCGAGGTGAACATCGACGGCCGGAGCGGCGCGCTCACGGTCGACCTGAGGGACGCTACCGGCGCTTCGCTGTGGTCGAAGACCCTTCAGCCCCAACGCTGAGCAACTCGGTCAGGACCGCGATGCTGCGGTCGCCGTGCCCGGCCTCGGCGGCCCGCCGTACGAGATCGTGCAGCGGACGTTGCCAGTCGACGTCGACGCCTTCCTCGGCCAGTTCGAGGTCGGCGGCGGCGCCGGCGTGGAAGATCCCCACCGAGGCCGCCGGATCCGAGTAGTCGCCGCTGTCGATTTCCTTGGCGTACATCGGAAGCACCGAGATGATCATCTCGAACCACTTGGTCGCGTACGGCAGGAGCGTTTCGGCTTCGAGCCCGCGCGACCGCAGCGCGGCGGCACCCTGGAAGAACCCGACCAGCGCGGGCAACAGGGTGCCGCCGACGGCCGTTTCGTACAGCGCCGCGAGATCGGCCTCCTCGCCGAGGTGGACGGTGTCGCCACCCAGTACCCGCAGTGTGTCCACGTGTTCGTCGAAGACCGCCTTGTCGCCGCCGTAGTACAGCAGGGTGTCCGGCGCGCCGACCGCCGACGGGATGTTCTTGACCGCGCCGTCGAGGAACCGCGCGCCGCGCTTCGCCGCCCATTCGGCCATCCGGCGCGCTCCCGCCGGGGAACCACTGTTCAAGGCGACCAGGGTACGGCCCGCGAGTGAAGCCGGTTCCAGTACCGCGCGGGTGTCCTCATAGGTGGTCAGGCAGGCGACGATCAACGGGCTCGCGCGCACGGCGTCCTCGATCGTCCCGGCTCGGTGTGCTCCGCGGGCGACAAGGGGATCGGCCTTCGAAGCCGTCCTGTTCCACACCGTGGCCGGATGCCCGGCCGCGAGGAAAGCGTCCGCCAAGGCCGAACCCATCGAACCGAGGCCGAGGACGGTCACCGGTGTTTTCGGCATTTTTCGCTCCAGTCAAAGGGAATCTTCGGGATGACTCCATGCTGGGACGTCGCGTACCTTTGATCAAGTACCTACTAATTTGCCGGGTACTGACAAAGAGGTAAGTGTGGCGATGACCAAGAACCGGACGTTCACCTGCGGCCTCGACGCCGCGATCGCCGTCATGGGCGGCAAATGGAAAGGGCTCATCCTGTTCGCGCTCCAGGACGGGCCGGTGCGTTTCGGGGAGCTGCGGCGCGCGGTGCCCGGCATCAGCGAACGGGTGCTGATCCTGCAATTGCGCGAGATGGAAGCCACCGGACTGCTGCATCGCGAGGTGTATCACCAGGTCCCGCCGAAAGTGGAGTACTCGCTGACCGGGTTCGGGGATTCGCTGAACACCGCGATGGCCGCGCTCGGGGCGTGGGGCGAGGAGCACATGGAGCGGATCGAGGCCATTCCCTGGTCCGACGTGAAGTGAGCGCCGAAGCACCCAGTAGGCTCCGGGCGAATAGCACGAAACCCACCCAAGGAGAAATACCGCCGTGACTGAACGCACGCTGGTCCTCGTCAAGCCCGATGGCGTCGCGCGCGGCCTCGTCGGCGAGGTCATCGCTCGCATCGAGCGCAAGGGCCTGAAGCTCGCCGCCCTCGAACTGCGCACCGTCGAACGCTCGGTCGCCGAGGAGCACTACGCCGAGCACAAGGAGCGCCCGTTCTTCGGCGACCTCCTCGAGTTCATCACCTCGGGCCCGCTGGTCGCGATCGCCGTCGAGGGCCCGCGCGCCATCGCCGCCTTCCGTCAGCTCGCCGGCGGCACCGACCCGGTCGAGAAGGCCACCCCGGGCACCCTGCGCGGCGACTTCGCGCTGGAGACCCAGTACAACCTGGTGCACGGTTCGGACTCCCCGGAGTCGGCCGAGCGCGAGCTCAAGCTCTGGTTCCCCGAGGTCTGACACACTCGTGGGTGGCGCGGGAAAACCGCGCCACCCACGGACCTGGGGGGTTGTCGATGACACCGGACGAGCACCTGGAACGACTGCGCGAACTCACCACCGGTTTCGCGCAGGTGGCGCGCACCGGTGATCACGCCGCGCCCGTCCCGTGCTGCGGCGACTGGCTCCTGCGTGACCTGGTCGTCCACCTCGGCAACGTCCACCGCTGGGCGACGGAGATCGCCCGCACTGGCGAGCCCGCCCCGCAGGATTTCGCCGTCGAACCGGGCGCGGATCTCGCCGCCTGGTACGCCGAATGCGCGGACGGCCTCGTCGAGACGATGCGCGCGGCCTCCCCGGAGGACGGCGCCTGGAACTTCACCGCCGCCCCCAAGACCAAGGCTTTCTGGTTCCGCCGCCAGGTCCACGAGACCGCGGTGCACCTGCTCGACGCGCATCGCGCGGCGGGCACCGGATACACCCTCGACCCGTTCGTCGCCGCCGACGGCGCGGACGAGGTCCTCATCGGCATGCTGCCGAAGGTGAAGCGCTGGCACACCCCGCCCGTGGTCACCGTTCCGTTGCTGCTGAAGACATCCGACACCGGACACGCCTGGTTGATCACACCGCCGGGCGAAAACGGCGTTCCCGGCTCGCGGCAGGCAGACCCCGCCGAAGCGGCCGGCGCCGTCGTCGAAGGCCCGGCGGAAGGGCTGGACTTGCTGCTGTGGCAACGGGTCGGCCTCGACGAGTCGGGTTTGAAGATCACCGGTGGCGTCGCCGCCGCGGAAACCTTCCTCGCCGGACCCTTCACTCCCTGAGCTTCGGCGCCCTACGCCGTTCGGTTCACGTTCACCTCGGGGTCTTCTCCTGGCGGTTCGCGTCCGCTGTGCTGAGCTGAGCCGTCTGTCACTCGATCGTGGGGTTTTTCGTGAGAAGATCACGCCTGTTGTTGCTCGCTGCCCTGCTGCCCGGATCGCTCGTCGCCGCACCGGTGCACGCCGACCCGCTGACCGCTCCGCTCGGTCCGGCACCCGTCGAAGCCGCCCCCGAGGGCTCCTCGGCGAAGGAGGGCCCGTCCGGGTACGCCGTGGCCGCGCCCGACGACGGTCTCGTCACCACCAGCGCGACTTCGCGCGTGGCACCGGGCCTGAGCCTGACCGAGTTCGACCGCTACGACCCGGCGGGCTGGATCCGCGGCGACACCCTCGCCGTCGACCTGACCAGCAAGACGCTCAAGCCGACGTATCTCAGCCCTGGCACGGTTTCCGCGCGGACACCGCTTTCGCAGCAGGTCGCCAGGGCGGGCGCGGTCGCCGGGGTGAACGGGGACTTCTTCGACATCAACGCCAGCGGCGCGCCGATCGGCGTCGGCGTCGACGCCGGGAAACTCCAGACGGCGCCCGCCCGAGGCCACAACCTGACCGCGTCGATCACCGAAGAAGGCAAGGCGCGCCTCGCGGAGGTCTTCCTCGACGCGTCGATCACGTTGCCAGACGGCAAGGTCGTGCCCGCGTCGAACTTCAACAGCCCCGTGCTGAGCGGAGGCGCGATCGGCGTCTACACCCCGCTGTGGGGCGCGGCTTCGCGGCGGACCTCGGTCGCGGGCGCGCAGCGCGTCGTCGAGATCGAGCTGCGGGACGGCGTCGTCACGCAGGTGCGGCCGCAGCCCGCGGACGGCCCGATCGCCGCCGGGAGCACGGTCCTGCTCGCCCGTGACGGCGGCGTGGACGCGTTGTCCGCCTTGAAGACCGGCGATCGGGTGGGTGTCGCGTACGCGCCGAAGAGCGACGCCGGGAAGCTTTCCGTCTCGGTCGGCGGCAACATCGTCCTGCTGCGCGACGGCGCGGTCCAGCCGGTCGACAGCGTCGCCATGCACCCCCGGACCGCGGTCGGATTCTCCGCCGATGGCACGAAGATGTGGCTGGCCACGGTCGACGGCCGCCAGGCGGACAGCCGCGGCATGACCGAACTCGAACTCGCCCGGCACATGAAGTCGCTCGGCGCGGACGACGCCATCAACCTCGACGGCGGCGGCTCCTCGACCATGCTCGCCCGTGAGGAGGGCGAGAAGTCGCCGCTGGTGCGCAACTCGCCGTCGGACGGCGGGGAACGCCTGGTGCCCAACGGACTCGGCGTCGCCACCGTGCCCGGCAGCGGCCGCTTGACCGGGTTCTCGCCCCGCCCCGCGCAGGACACCACCGACGCGACGCGCGTGCTGTCCGGGCTGACGCGGAAACTCGTCGCCGGGGGCCACGACGAGACCGGCGCCGCCGTCGACGGCAAGGCGCAGTGGCTCACCACGAATCCCTTCCGCGGCACCGTGACGAACGGTGTCTTCACCGCGCACGCCGACCGGTTCCGGCCGGACGCACCCGCGGACGTCGAGGTCCTGGCGAGGCGCGGTGGCGTCCTGGGCAAGACGACGCTGAACGTCCTCGGCTCACCGGTCCGGCTGGGCACCAGCACCGAACAGGTCGCGCTGTCCGGCGAAGGCGCGAAGAGCACCTTCAAGGTGTTCGGCTACGACGCCGACGGTTACGGCACGTGGATCGAGCCGGACGACGTCAAACTCGACTACGACCCCGCCGTGGTGCGGATCGAGCCGTCCGGTGACGGGTTCGCGGTCACCGCGCTGAAGGCCTCGGGCGCTTCGGCGATCACCGCCACCGCCGGTGGGAAGGTGACGCATCTGGCGGCGTCCGTCGGCACGGAATCCCGCGTGGCGGCGTCGTTGGACGGCCCGGCGGGCTGGTCCGCCAGCGTCTTCCCGGCCGTCGTCGGCGCCGCGCTTTCCGAGGCGACCGGCCGTGACGGCGGACGCGGGCTCGCGCTGGACTACCGGCTGAACGGGACCAACGCCACGCGCGCGGCCTACGTCAACTCGGCGGCGCCGATCGCGCTGCCGCCCGGCACCCAGCGCGTCGGCCTGTGGGTCAACGGCGACGCGAAGGGCGCCTGGCTGCGGGCGGAACTCCGCGACGCCGCCAACGTTCCGTCCATTGTGGACTTGTCGCTGAGCGTCGACTGGACGGGCTGGCGCTACGTCCGCGCGGCGATCCCGGCCGGGCTCCCCGACGGGCAGCGGCTGACGAAGTTCTACGCCGTCGAGAACGTCCCGGACCAGCAGTACGAAGGACGGCTGGTCTTCGACGACCTCACCTTCGAGGTCGCGCCCGCGGCCGCCGTCCCGGCCGATCCGGCGCCGCGTGATCCCGCGCTGATCACCGACGGCGTCGCGACCGGCGGCCTGCGGATCGCCGTGGTCAGCGACGCGCAGTTCACCGCCGATCAGCCGGACGGCCCGCTGGTCGCCCAGGCCCGTCGCGCGCTGCGCGAGGCTGTCGCGGCGAAGCCGGATCTCGTGCTGATCAACGGCGACTTCGTCGATCGCGGTACGGCCGCCGATTTCGCGCTGGCTCGTGCGGTCATCGATCAGGAACTGGTCGGCAAGGTGCCCTGGTACTACGTTCCGGGCAATCACGAGGCCGACGGCGGGCACGGGATCTCGGAGTTCCAGGCGGCGTTCGGGCAGACCCATCGCGTCGTCGACGTCGCCGGGATCAGGCTGGTGCTGATGGATTCCTCGCGCGGTTCGCTGCGCGCGGGCGGGTTCGACCAGATCCGGATGCTGCGCGAGGCGCTGGACGGAGCGAAGGCGGACAGGCGGATCCGCGGCGTGGTCGTCGCGATGCACCATCCGGTCAAGGACCCCAGCCCGACCGGGAATTCGCAGCTGGCCGACCGCAAGGAGGCCGCCATGCTGACCGGCTGGCTGACCGCCTTCGAACGCGAATCCGGCAAGCAGGCGGCCGCGCTCGCCTCGCACGCGGGCGTGTTCGACCTGTCGCGCGTCGACGGCGTGCCGTACCTGGTGAACGGCAACTCCGGGAAGTCGCCCGCGGCGGCCCCCGGTGACGGCGGGTTCGTCGGCTGGACGATGGTCCGGTTCGAGCCGGGGGACCGGGCGCAGCCGGTGCGCTTCGAGACGCGGCCGAACGTCGACTCGCTGACGCTGTCCGGTCCCTCGTCGCTGGCGCGCGGGGAGAAGGCGAACATCCGGGCCGTGGCGACGCAGGGAGCACGTCAGGTGCCGGTCTCGTACCCGGTCAGCGCGGACTGGAAGGGTGGCTGGGGCACGCACGTCACCGACGGTTTCCTGCCCGCTATGCCGTGGGACGTCGCGTCCTTCGACCCGGCGACCGGGGTGCTGACCGCGCTGCGGCCGGGGGTGGCGAATCTTTCGGTCACCGTCAACGGCGTGACGAAGAGCCTGTCCGTCACCGTCCGCTGAACCACGCGCTATTGGGGAAAGGCGAAGGTGGGGAAGTCGACCGGCGGCTCGCGAACGGCCTCCGTGCGCCCCAGTACTGTCCGGCGCCCAGCGTTGGGGGGGCCGCATAAAAAACAGAGTGTGGTTGGGAAAAGTGTTTGTACACCCACCCCCCCCCCGGGCCCCACCCCCCGGCCGGCCACAAACACA
>NZ_JBHXJK010000216.1:0-1628 GCF_042723255.1 Amycolatopsis thailandensis | reverse complement strand
GCCCCCTTGTTGCCAAACCCATTTTAAACCCGTTGTTTGTGTCCCTATGGGTATCCCCCAACGCACTCCCGCCGGGTCCACACCCGGCGGAAGGCGATAACCCACACCAGGCCGTGAAGGCCTCTTGGGTTCACGGGGTCGTTGCAACACCGGTTGTGGTCGGAGGTTGTGGTGGCTGGTCGTGTGCCGTTGGCGCGGGGTGTGCGGGTGCGGTTTTGGGAGGGGATTCGGGCGGGGCTGGCTGTGATGCCTGCCTCGTTGGTGGCGGGTGTGGCGCAGGAGACCGGTCGGCGGTGGTTCGGCGAGGCTGGTGGGGTGATGGGTAATGCGCCCCGTCTGTTGGGGACACGGTATTTGTCGGTGGAGGAGCGGGAGGAGATCTCTCGTGGCCTGGCCGGCGGTGACGGTGTGCGGGAGATCGCGCGGCGGCTGGACCGGGCGGCGTCGACGATCAGCCGGGAGATCAACAACAACGGTGGCCCGGATCGGTATCGGGCCCATGTGGCGGAGGCGGCGGCGCGGAAGCGGGCGAAGCGGCCGAAGACGGCGAAACTGGCCGATCCTGGCAATGCCGGGTTGCGGGATCATGTGCAGGAGCGGTTGCTGCTGCGGTGGTCATCGGAGCAGATCTCGGCCAGGCTGGTGGCCGAGTTCGCCGACAGTCCGGAGATGCGGGTGTCCCACGAGACGATCTATCAGTCGATCTATGTGCAAGGTCGTGGCGCGTTGCGCCGCGACCTCGCGGCCTGCCTGCGGACCGGACGGGCGCTGCGTAGACCCCGCCGCCAGGCCGAGGCCCGAACGCCACGGATCCCGAACATGGTACCGATCAGCCAGCGTCCGGCCGAGGCCGAGGACCGGGCTGTGCCCGGGCACTGGGAAGGCGACCTGATCCTCGGTGCCTCGAACAAGTCCGCGATCGGCACCCTGGTCGAGCGCAGCACCCGGTTCTGCCTGCTGCTGCACCTGCCCGACGGCCACGACGCCGTCGCCGTCCGCGACGCCATGATCACCGCCATCCGCACCCTGCCTGAGCAGCTGAAACAGTCGATGACCTGGGACCAGGGCACTGAGTTGGCCCGGCACGCCGAGATCACCCTGGCCACCGACCTGGACATCTACTTCTGCGACCCGCACTCGCCCTGGCAACGTGGCAGCAACGAGAACACCAACGGTCTGCTCCGCCAATACTTTCCCAAAGGCACCGACCTCTCAGCCCATAGCCCCGAGCATCTCGCGAGAGTGGCCGCCGAACTCAACGGCCGCCCCCGCAAAACCTTGGACTGGCTTACACCCCAAGAAAAACTTAACTTGCTACTGTCCTAAATAGAGCATGTTGCGACGACCGCATGAATCCGCCCCTCCTTCCCTACCCTGAAGGGCAGGGTCTCGGCAAAGTCGCGTAAGCGGGTGTCGTGAGTGGCGTTTCGGGTTCTGGCGGACCGTATTTACCTACCCACTGGTGTGTTTGGCGGTCAAATGAAGCCGGTGTGGTCGACGGGGGAAGATTCCGGCCGTTGAGCGTCCGGAATCTTCCCCCGTCACCGGTCACGCCTGGCACGACCTTGATCAACGGAGGATCGGGGACGTTGAGTGTCCCGGATCCTCCGTTGATCAAGGTCCAAGAC
>NZ_JBHXJK010000215.1:0-9848 GCF_042723255.1 Amycolatopsis thailandensis | reverse complement strand
GTGGTGGTGTTTTTTTTTTTTTTATTGTTTGGTGCCATATAAGTGTGGTTGGTTGTTGGTGTTGTGGTCGCTTTATCCTTCCACAATCCCCCCACGCTCGGATCAGGCAACCACCAGAAACCCGAATCGCCACTCACGACCACCCCGACCAACGCGGCCCCGGTTACTTCTCGATGGCGTACGCCTCGATCTCGACTTTCATCTTCGGGTCGAGCAGCGCCGTGACCTCGACCATGGTGGCCGCGGGCAGCACGTCGCCGAAGGCCTCGCGGTGCGCCCGCGCCACCAGTTCGGCGTCCTTGATGTCGGTGACGTAGGTGACCGTCCTGACCACCGCGGCCAGGCTCGAACCGGCTTCCCTCAGCGCGGTTTCGATGATCGAAAGCACGGCCGACGCCTGTTCGTACGCGTCCCCGGAACGGAACGGTTCCCGCGCCGTCGTCCCGGACACGTGGATGTGGTCTCCGACGCGCACCGCCCGGCTGTACCCGAAGATCTGCTCGAAGTCCCCGCCGGAAGAGATGTTCACCCGCTCAGTCATGCCCGAACGAAAGCACAACGACGGCCGGAGCGGAACAGGATTCGCATCACCCATGATCAGACACGTTCAGGTGGCACCTCGGCTTTCGAGTTGAGGCTCGCGGTACGGCTTGTAGCGTCGGGCTGAGTTCGCTCGCCACCGGGAGGCTCTTCGTGGTCGTCGCTCAGCGCCGGCGTCGTGCACTGAAACCGTTGTCACGCCGGGTTTTGTCGGTCGGCACAGTGCTGGCGATCCTCTTCGGAACCCTGGTCACGCCGGGGGCGGCTCAGGCGGCGACCTGGTCGGTGCAGGGTGAGAACGACCCGTCGACGTTCGACTGCGACCATCTGTACTACAGCAACTTCCGCTCCGGCATGCAGTTCCGCGCAGACGCCTCGGGGGACGCGGAGATCCAGAACACGGTGATCAGCAAGCGGGCGGGCGCGGGCCTGCCGGACTACTGGTCGACGAACATGGCGCTGGGCAAGGACCCGGACACCGGCCGGGTCGCCGCCTTCTACTCCAGCTACACCACCGGGAATCTCACGCTCTACAAGCATGTTTCGGGCACGAACACCGTCACCGACGAGATCGCCGGAGGCGAGTCCCGCAAGCTCCCCTCCGGGGTGAACTGGGGTGGGCTCGGCGCCGACCCCGCGTCCGGGATGCTTTACGGCGCGCAGAACGGCGGGGCACCGGTGCTGTTCGCGATGAATCTGGCCAGCGGCGCGACGAAGACCTTCTCCCGCGGGTCCACGCTGAAGCCCGTCCCGGCGAACGACCCCGTGTTCGCCGGCGGCTCGCTCGTCCCCGACCTGTTCGTCGATTCCTCCGGCGGCGTGTACTACGGGATCGTCTACGGCGGTCAGAGCTACATCTACCGATTCGACCCGGACACCGGCGAGACCACCCAGGCGGTGAAGGTCACCGGACCAGGATCGTCCAACGGCTTCAACAACTACGGCATGGCCTTCCTGAACGGGTCGATCTACCTCGGCTACTACGGCGGCGCGCTGTACAAGGTCGATCCGCGCACCGGCGTCTCCCGGCAGGTGCCCGGCGGCAACGCGCACACCAACCAGATCGGCCGGATCACCTCCGAATCCGGCGGGACCTGGCCCATCACCGACCTGGCCAGCTGCTCGATCGCCCCGGATCTGACGAAACGGCTCGTGGTCACCAAGAAGGCCGACAAGACCGATGCCAAACCGGGCGACAAGGTCACCTACACCGTCACCGTCGCCAACGAGGGAACGGCGACGGCGCCCGGGACGGTCGTCACCGACGATCTGTCCGGCGTGGTGGACGACGCTGCCTACAACGACGACGCGAAAGCCGTGTCCGGCGGCGCCGAGCAGGCGAAACCCCAGTACGACGCCGCGGGGAAGCGACTGACCTGGACCGGCGACCTCGGCCCCGGCGCGACCGTGACGATCACCTACTCGGTGACAGTCGGTTCGCCACCGGGCGGCGACAAGAAGCTCGGCAACGTCGTGACCGTCCCGGACAGCAACTGCGCCGAGGGCGGGAAAGACCCGGATTGCGCCGCCGACGTCACCGTGGCGACGTTGAAGATCGTCAAGACCAGCACGCCGAAGAAACCCATGTCCGGCCAGAAGGTCACCTACACGATCAAGCTCACCAACGACGGCACGGCCGACTGGACCGACGCCACCGCCGTCGACGATCTGTCCGATGTGGTCGACGACGCGGCGTACGGCAATGACGCCACCGCGACCACCGGTGCCGTGAACTACACCGAGACCGACAAAACCTTGCGCTGGGCAGGCACGGTCGGCAAGGGCACCACGGTCACGATCACCTATTCGGTGACCGTCGCGAACCCGCCGGGCGGGAACAAGCGGCTGACCAACGCGGTCGTCGGGCCCGACGGCTCCACCTGTCCCGAAGGCGGTACGGACCCGGATTGCGGCACGGACGAGCCGATCAACGGGGTCGTGATCACGAAATCGGCCGCTCCGGATTCGGCCAAACCCGGCGACGTCGTGACCTACACGCTGACCGCGCGCACTCTCGACGGTTCGGCCGCGGCCGGGGTGACGCTCACCGACGACCTGTCCGGCGTCGTCGACGACGCCACCTACAACGGTGACGCCGTCGCCAAGGCCGACGGGACGCCCACCCCGGCACAGCCCGGCTACGACAGCGCGACCACGACGTTGACCTGGACCGGGGACATACCCGCCGGGAAGACGGTCACGATCACCTATTCGGTGAAGGTCGGCACGCCACCGGCCGGGGACAAGGTGCTGCGCAACGCGGTCACCGGACCGGACGGCTCGACGTGCCCGCCGGGAAGCACGGACCCGGCCTGCGGCACGGTCACCCCGATCGGCGCCCTGGAGATCAAGAAGACGGCGAGCCCGGCCTCGGCCATGCCAGGGGACAAGGTCACCTACACCGTGAAGGTGCGCAACGTCGGCGCGGCGGCCTACCCGGGCGCCACTTTCACCGACGACCTGACCGGTGTCCTCGACGACGCCACGTGGAACGGCGACGCCTCCGCCACCGCGGGTGACACCACCTTCGACGAACCGGGCCGGAAACTCACCTGGAGCGGTGACCTCGCCCCGGGAAGCACGGTGACGGTCACCTACTCGGTCACCATCGGCAAACCGCCTGCCGGGGACCGGCGGCTGACCAACGTCGTCGTCGGACCGGACGGCTCCACCTGCCCGCCAGGTGGATCGGACCCCGACTGCGCGACCGAGACCCCGATCGGCACGCTGGTGCTGGCCAAGACCGCGGCACCGGCGAGCGCGAAGCCGGGCCAGATCGTCACTTACACCGTGACCGCGAGCAATCCGGGGACCGGCGTCTATCGCGGCGCCCGGTTCACCGACGATCTGAGCGGGGCGCTGGACGACGCGACCTACAACCGGGACGCGCGGGCCACCGCGGGTGGCGTCACGTACACGGAACCGGACGTGACCTGGACGGCGGACCTTCCGGCGGGCGCCACGGTGACCATCACATATTCCGTCACCGTGAACCAGCCGCCCGCCGGGGACCGGACGCTGCGCAACGCGGTGACCGGCACCGAAGACTCGACCTGCCCGCCCGGCTCGGCGGATCCGGACTGCTCCACCGTCACCCCGGTCGCCGCTCTGCGGATCGTCAAGACCGCCGAGCCGTCCGCTCCCCGGCCGGGCGAGCGGCTCACGTACACGGTGCGCGTCCAGAACACCGGCGCCGCGGCCTATCCGGGAGCGCGGGTCGCCGACGACCTGACCGGCGTGCTCGACGACGCGACCTACAACGACGACGCGACGGCGACCGGCGGCACCACCGGCTACGAGGCCCCGGTGGTGACCTGGACCGGTGACGTCGCGGCCGGTGCCACGGTGACCATCACCTATTCCGTCACCGTGAACCGCCCGCCCGGCGGCGACAAGAAGCTCACCAACGCCGTCGTCGGGCCCCCGGACGGCAACTGCCCGCCGGGTTCGGCCGATCCGGACTGCGGGACGGTCACGCCGGTGCCGTCGCTGAAGATCCGCAAGACCGCGACTCCCGAAGAGGTCAAGACCGGGGACACGATCACCTACACCGTCACCGTCGAAAACGTCGGCGCGGCAACGGATCCCGCCGCGTCGTTCACCGACGACCTCTCCGGCGTGCTGGACGACGCGACCTACAACGGTGACGCGAAGGCGGACACCGGCACGGTGACCGTCACCGTCGTGAAACCGGCCCTGACCTGGACCGGCTCCCTCGCTCCCGGAGAGAAGGCCACCGTCACCTATTCGGTCGTCGTGACCAACAAGGGCGACAAACGCCTGGTCAACGTGGTCACCGGTGACGGCTCCAACTGCGAAGAGGGCTCCGAAGACCCTGACTGCCGCAACGAACTGCCGACACCGGCGCTGCGCATCACGAAGTCGGCCGCCCCGGCGGTGGCCGCGCCGGGCGGCAAGGTCACGTACACGGTGGTCGTGCGCAATACCGGTCAAGCGCCTTATCCCGGTGCTTCGTTCACGGACGACCTGACCAAGGTCCTCGACGACGCGACCTACGGCCAGGACGCGAAGGCCACCGCGGGCACCGTCGCGTACACGGAACCGAAGCTGACCTGGACGGGCACGGTCGCTCCCGGTGCGACGGTGACCATCACCTACTCGGTCACCGTGGCGAAACCCTTGCGAGGGGACCACTTCCTGGACAACTCCGTCGTGGGTGACGAAGGAACCAACTGCCCGCCGTCAGGGCAGCGGGATCCCGCCTGTTCCACCCGCACCCCAGTGCTCTCGATGGTCATCGTCAAATCGGCGTCGCCGTCGACCGCGGTCGCTCCCGGCGGCAAGGTCAGCTACACCCTGTCCATCACCAATACCGGGACCGGCGCCTACGAAGACGCCGTCGTGACCGACGACCTGAGCAATGTCCTCAGTGGAGCGACGTACAACGGTGACGCGAAAGCGACGAGCGGATCTGTCGAGCTGAAGGGGAAGCAGCTTCGCTGGTACGGAAAGCTCGCGGTGGGGCAGAAGGTCGCCGTGACGTATTCGGTCACCGCCGGTTCCGGGGAAGGGAAGTTGCGCAACGCGGTCACGTCCACCACGCCCGGCGCCAACTGTCTCACCCCGGACGAACCTGGCTGCTCGACCGAAACGCCGGTCACCCCGGGCGAGCCGCCGACACCACCGGTCGACCCGACACCACCGGTCGACCCGACACCACCGGTCGACCCGACACCGCCGGTCGACCCGACGCCACCGGTGGATCCGCCGGATCCCGTCCGGCCGCCGGGTCCGGGGCCGCTGGCCTCCACCGGTTCGCACACCGGTGATCTGCTCGCGCTGGCTTTCGCCGCTTTGCTGGCAGGGGCGTGGATGCTGCGGTACGCCCGCCGCCGGGCTCGCTGATCAACGACACGAAAAAGCCCGGTGCGGGTGTCCTGTGTGGACACCCGCACCGGGCTTGAGTCCTATCCGGTCACTCGTCGCCCTCCGGCGGCTTCTCGTTCGCGGCGGGCGGGATGCCCTTCGTCAGTTCGACGATGGTCTTCCCGGCCATGCCCGACGCGCCGTAGGTCGGGTCGCTGAGGACCTTGACCGTCTTTTCGAGAGCGTCCGCGACCTTGGGGAACTTCTTGTGCAGGTCGCCGATCGGGAAGGAGTTCCAGTAGTCGAACTTCGCCATGAGGGCGTCGTAATCTTTTTTGGACAGTTGGTCGACGGGGAGTTTGTCCAGCTCCTTCGTCAGCTTCTCGCGCACGATCCTGAGCGGCATGTCGCTGAGCTTCTCCGGCTTGCCGTCCGGCTTCGGGGGCTTGCCGTCCGGCGTGCTGTCGGCGGGTGGTTTGCCGGGCGGGCCTTCGATCGGCTTCTTGCCAGGGGGCATCGGGTGGCCCCCCCTTGGCGGGGGCTTGGGCAGCTTGATCTTGCCGCCACCGAGCGTCAGCTTGACGACGTCGTCGGCCGCGCCGCGCGTCTTGACCAGGATCTTGATCATCTCGCCGAGCTTCTTGGCGCAGTCGGCGATGGCCTTGGCGATCTTGGCGATCGCGACGCCGACCGTGGTCATGATGGAGGTGATCGCCGCGATGATCGAACCGCCGAAGGTGACGGGCGCGAGCGCCACCGCCACGATCGCGGCCTTGAGGATGCCCGCCAGGGTCATGGCGATGATGTCGCGGACGATGCCGCGGACGGCGCCGATGATGGCACCGGCGATCCCCATCTGCTTACCGGCGAGATTGAGGTAGTCCGACAGGGCGTCGATCTGGGCGCTGACGCCCTGCATGTCGGAGATGAAGGTGTCGGCCGCCTCGCCCTTCCACTTCTCCGTCAGAGCTTCGGTGGCGGTCTTGTGGTCGGCCGCCCACTGCTTGACTTCCTTGCCCTCTTTGTAGATCGCTTCCTTGGCCGCCTCGATGCCCTTCGGGTCACCGAGCAGGAAGTCGAGCGGCCAGCGGAAGATGACGATGTGCTCGATCAGCCAGCCGATCCCGGCGGTGAGCAGCGACCCGATCGGGTCGACGACCATGCCGAGGATTTCGATGGCCATACCCGCCGAGGCCAGGCCGATGCTGAGCTGGTCACCGGAGTCGACGGCCTTCTTCAGCGCGAAGGCGGAGTCGAAGAAGCCCGCGCCCGCGGTGTCACCACTGCCCGCGAGGAAGTTGTTCTTCTCGTCCTTGAAGTCGTCGGCCTTGGTGCCGCTGCCGTTCCCGAAATCGTTACGGTGGTACTCGTCGCTCACTTGACCTTCACCTCCTCGATGCCGTCGCCCGCCGCGTTGATCAGCTTCTCGGTTTCCTCTTCGTTGGCGTTGTACTTCTTCGCGGCGTCGCGCACCCTGTCGGAGAACTCCTTCACGTTCTCCGAATACTTGTTCAGGTGGTCCCGCGCCTTCCCGCAGTGCATGCTCGCGCCGGCGCCGTAGATCTGGCCGCCGAAGATGCCGAAGATGCCGGGGTCCGCCACACAGCTGCCCACCATGTCGGCGCTCTGCTTCAGCGCGTCCTCGAGCTTGTCGAGGTGAGTGGCGAACGCCGTCATGTCCTCTGTCTTGACTTTGAATCCGCTCACCAGGGGCTCATTTCATCGTCGTCGGGAGTGGCCGGTCGGCGGGGTCGGGGCGACGCGGGAGGCGGCTGCTGCGCGGGGCGGCCCGGCTGCTGCGGCGGCGGATAGCCCGACGGCGGCGGAGGCCGGTAACCCGCCGGTGGCGGCGGTTGCCGGTAGCCGGGCGGCGGCCGGTGCCCGGCCTGCTGACGCGGATCCTCGTGGTGCGCCTCCGGCGCCCACTTGTCCTGTGCGGACTCGTCCTGGGCGCCTTCCTCTTCCTCCACCTTCGGCAGGAAGGTCCGGACCAGCTGGGCGGCCTCGTCCTCGCCGTTGATCTCGGTGTAGGACTCCGTGACCTTCTCGACCGTCTGGCGCTGCGCCTTCCGCACGGTCTGCATGACGATCGAGGAGAGTTTGGCGGGGCTCATCGAGGTCGCCCGGTTGCCGAACTCGATGGCGCTCAGCGAGCCGTTGGCCTCGACAGTCACCTTCACCGTGCCGTCGGGCGACTGCACCGTGGACGCCGAGGCGGTGAACGCCTCGGACAGGGCCTTGGCCTTCTCTTCGAGTTTCTTGGCCTCTCGCTCCAGAAGGAGGGCGAAGTCCTCACCTGCATCGAAATTGGGTTGCATGCGTCGCCTTGGCTCGGTTCGGATCGGGCACGAATGGTGGGGTTGGCGAGAGAGTCGGAGACGCCGCGGGAACACCCCAGCTTTCACCCGGGAGGGTAGACCAGTCGTTTCCGGTCCGCAGCGAACCCCGGCGCGCCTTCGCGGCCGGCCGAAAGCCGGTTCGCTCCGTATCGTTATCACCGGGTGGAGACCCGGGCAACCTTCGCTGACCAGGGTTTGCCCGAAAGGTCGGCCCGGGTGCCGGATCAGGCGACAGTGCGGTGGAAAGGCGATGTGATGGGAACCGGACCGGTCGTGCGGAACGCCCTAAGGGACGACGTCATGGCCATCTGCCGTTTCGGAGAGGTGCACGTTCGAGCCCACTACGCGCCGTTGATCGGTGAAGAAGCCGCCGCCCGGCAGATCCGGATGTGGTGGCACGAGACGAACATCGCCGGTGCCGTGGCACGAGGAGCGGTGGTGGTCGCCGACGACGGCGGGCACCTGGCCGGTGTCGGGCAGCGCGGTCTCGACGGCGAAAACCATGTGATCTACAAGCTCTACGTGCATCCTCGCCATCGTGGTGGCGGGCTGGGTGTCCGGCTGCTCGACGCCCTCATAGGACAGTTGCCCGAGGGCGCCGAGCGGCTCTACATCGAGCATTTCGCGGCCAACGAACGGGCTGGCGCGTTCTACGAGCGCGAAGGGTTCACTGTGGACAGGATCGAACCGAGTTCCGCCGGAGACGTGGTGTGGCGCGTCCGGGAGCTTCGCTAACGGAGGTTCCGGGCGACGGGCCCGTCGAGCCAGCGGTCGACCTGACGCTGACCGCGCAGGCGGACGATGACGAGGTCCGGGTAGCGGTCCTCCTCGATGACCTTGTGCACGCGGGCCCGGATCATCGGGTGATAGCGCCAGGCGAGCCTGATGATGTGATCGCGATCGGTGAAAAAGGTGTGCAGCGGGCCTTCGACGTTGCCACCGGCGATCTTCGAACCGCGCCCGACGCGACGCTTCAGCGTCCGGACGACGGCGCGGGTCATCGTCATGACCCGCGGGTGATCGAGCCAGACCAGCACGTCCAGCCGTTCGGTCAGCCGCTCCCGGACCTCTTCGCCCTGCCACTCGATGGCCCACTCGTCGCCCTCGATGAACGCCAGGACGTCGGCCTGCCAGGTCTCCCGCACCGTCCAACCCGGACCGTGGAAGAAGGACTCGAATTCGACGAACGGCAGTCCCATGCGCTCGCACAGGGTTCGGGCCAGTGTCGACTTCCCGGATCCGGCGGGGCCCGCCACCGCGGCCCGCCGGATCCGCCGTCCTGGAAGGGCGTCGTCCGGCCCGATGATCTCCATGCCCGGGAGCATAGGGAGTGACAGGGGTGGGCCCCTACCGGTTTTCGGCGGCCTTCTTGAGGTCTCGCAACCAGATTTCGAGACCCTGGCCGAGCATTTCGGTGGAGCCCGGCACGTCCTTGTCGACCTGCGGACCGGTGTGGCTCTCTTCGGTGCGGACGATGACGCCGCCGCGGACCTTCACGAAGTTCCAGACGTGGACACCGTCGATGTGCATGCCGCCGGGGCCGTCGAGGGGACCGGTCCAGCGGAGGCACTTGCCGGGCTGGAGCTGCCGGACGGTGGACACGATGGTCACGTCACCGGGCGGGTACGGCATGCCGGGCGGGACGGGGATGGTCCATCGGAACCGGGAACGCTCGCGCAGCGGGCCGGGGTCCAGGCGTTTCATTTCGACCGGGATGACGGGGTTCTGCCAGGTCGGCCAGGCCTCCACATCGGTCTGGAGATCCCAGATGGTGCGCAGGGGTGCCTTGATGAAGGTCTCGGTCCGGTAGTGCACCTTGGCTTTCCGGTCGATGCTTTTTCCTTGGCAGGTGAGGGAAGACGGCTGGGAACCGTGGGTGGTGGCTTGAGCGGGAGCGGTGGCGCTCAGGACACCCGCGAGGGCCAGCGGGACCGTGAGCAGGGCGGCGCGTGCGCCGAACCGGCGGCGTGTGGTCTTCGAGGTCATGACCTTCTCCTTCGTGACGCGTTAGCCGTTGTCGCTATAGTTAGAAGCTATAGCTCATTCCGGTGAGCGTCAAGAGCAAACGTGAGAAGGTCTAACTGCTGGATCGTGGAGTACATGAAGGCCCCCTTCCTTGCGCTAGGCGCAAGGAAGGGGGCC
>NZ_JBHXJK010000214.1:0-9858 GCF_042723255.1 Amycolatopsis thailandensis | reverse complement strand
GCCCCGCCCCGAGCAACCGGGACGGGGCACTTCGCCGTGGATCAACTCGCGAGGGGCAAGTCCTTCTCCTTGACCGGAAGCTTCTCGACGTCCGCCGTCCGCGCCTTGCCGCGCAACATGGTCAGCGTCACCACCAGTCCGATGAGGACGAACGCCACGCACGCGACGAACGCCGCTCCCAGCCCTTGCGCCAGCTCGGCGGGTCCGCCGGGCGCCGGGGTGAACATCGTGGTCACCGAGGTGACCACCGCGACCCCGAAAGCCCCGCCGACCTGCAACGCGGCGACGTTGAGGCCGGAAGCGACGCCGCTGGCGCGTTCGGGCACCTTGGCCAGCGCGGCCACCGAAGCCGCGGCGGTGCCGGCGCCGAGGCCGGGGCCGAACACCACGAGGCCCCAGAGCATGTCAGGCACGTAGCTGCCGTCGGCACGCACGAAGGAGAGCAGGAAACAACCCGCGCCCATCAGCACCAGACAGGCTCCGACGACCGGGCGGAAGCCGATCCTGGTCACCACGGTCTGCCCCACGTAGGCACCGGCGAAGGCGAGCATCGGCATCACGGACTGCATCACACCGAACTTCAGCGGCCCGTATCCGAGCACGATCTGCGCGTACTGGGAAATCGTCACCGAAAGCCCGAACACCGTCATGCCCATGGTCAGCGCCACGAGGTTGCCACCGGCCATGGAACCCTTGCGCAGCAGGGCGATGGGCAACAGCGGCGAGGACGACCGCCGCTCGATGACGAGGAACAACACCACCAGCAGCGCGGCGATGCCGAACAGGCCGAGGGTGGACGCGCTGCCCCAGCCGGCATCGGTCGCCTGGCTCACCGCGAGGATGATCGCGACCATCGCGACCGTGCTGGTCAGCGCGCCGGCGAGATCGTAGGTACCTTCTCTTTGCGCGCCACGGCTTTCCCGCACGAACATCGGGGTGAACAGCACCACGAGCGCGAGAATGGGCACGTTGATGATGAACACCCACTGCCAGCCCAGCGACTGCGTGAGCAGGCCGCCGATCAGCAGCCCCGCGGTGGCGCCGATCCCGCCGATGCCCGCCCAGCCCGCGAGCGCCATGTTGCGGCTGCGGCCTTCCGGGAACGCGTTCATCAGGATCGACAGCGCGGTGGGCACCATCAGTGCCGCCGCCGCGCCGCCCAATGCCCGCGCGATGATCATCACTTCACCGTTCCAGGCGAACCCGCAGACCCCGGAACTGACCATGAACAACAAGGTTCCGGTCATGAAGACCCGGCGACGACCCAGCCGGTCGGCCGCGCGGCCACCCAGAAGCAGGAAGCCGCCGAAGGTGAGCAGTTTGGCGCTGAGCACCCACTGCGCGGTGCCGGCACTCATGCCGAGGTCGGCGGTGAGCGAAGGAAGCGCGAGCATGACGCTCTGCGAGTCCAGGAGCACCGTGAAGTTGGCGGCGCACAGCAGGACCAGCACCACCAAGGGAAATCTTGTCACAGCGGTACCGGCGGCGCTGGGCTGCCGGCCTGCTGATCTCAACTGGGTCACCGGGAACTCCTCGAACCTCGGACGAAGAAATGAACGAGCGGGCGTCAGGCGGCGGGCCGCTCGACGTCGTTCTGTGCCGCCTTCTCCGAAGACGGGAGCGAAGCCACGGGCGCGATCGACGCGTTGGCGGGGTTTTCGAGCTTGCCGCGCGCACCGGGTCCGAAAAGGACTCGGCCGATCATCGACGGTTTCATCAGCGACTGCGGTGAGTCGATCAGCGAGATCGTGCGGATGAACGCGCGCGCCACCAGCGGGTCGTTCGCCGCCACCGCCTGGACCTTCGGCATGTAGAGGTTCGCCATCTTGGTGGCGATGGTCCGCTTGCCGCGCACTTCGGGATACCCGAGGTCGGCGGCGGCGGACATCGTCCACGGCGCGTTGGTGACGCTCGCGAGGTCACGGAAGTAGGCGGCGGGGACCGGCTCGACGCCCTTGGCGAGATGCTTGCCCAGTACGGTCGCGCCGAGCGCGGCGACGGTCATGCCCTGGGCGTAGACCGGGTTGAAGATGCACGCCGCGTCGCCGATGATCAGGTACCCGGCCGGGAAACGGCGGAGCTGCTCGTAGTGACGTCGAATGCTCGCGGGGAAACGGAAGCTTCCCGCCGGGGAACGCTGCTCCGCGTCACGAACGGCTTCGTAGACCTCCGGACGCGGCAAGCTCTTGGCGTAGGCGAGGAATCCCTCGCGATCGGTGGGCGCGCGGTCGCCGTTGATGCCGGTGAGCGTGAGCGCGTAGCGGTCGGCCAGCCGCGCGAAGATCGCCCCTCGCGGGAACGCCGGTGTCGCGGTCGGGACGAGTGCGATGTCGTCGCCGAGCGGGTCGTTCTCCAGCGGGCCGACGAAGTCCATGGTCGTGTAGGTCAGGTCCATCTGGACCTTCTCCTCCGGTGCCCGCTCGTAGCCGAGCTCCTCGAGCCAGCGGGGAGAACGCGAGCCGCGGCCGGTGGCGTCGATGACCAGGTCGGCGGTGATGACCTCTTCGGCGCCACCGTTCCGGCCCTGGACGCGGACACCGATGATCCGGCTCCGGTCTTCGGACGCTTCGAGACCCACGATGTCGGTGCTCTCCCGGAGGGAGACTCCCGGGCGGACCAGGGTCCGGCTGCGGAGGAAGTGTTCGATCACCGGACGGTTGGCGGCCACACAGGCCATCCCCGTCTCGGTCTCGGCGAACATCTGGCCGTTGAAGCAGTAGTGGCAGGTCGAGCCGTAGTCACCGACGGGCACGCCGACGGCGAGCATGTCTTCGACGAACCCGGGGAACAGGTCCTCGATGATCTGGCGGCCGCGTTCGAGCAGGGCGTGGATGTGGACGGCCCACGGGATCGCCGGGCGCAGTCCGGTGCCGGCGGCGGTGAGGTCGTCGCGATCGATGACGGTCACTCGGGTGTAGGAGTCCGAAAGCATGCGGGCGGCGAGCATGCCCGCCACGCTGCCCCCGAGCACCACGGCGTGATCGCCGATCTTGGTTCCCATGGACGTCCTCCCATTGGACTGCGGTGTGAGCGGTTACGCCGCAACGCTAGAACCGGGGAAAGGTGCTCCTCTTCTCCTTCGTTGCGACGTCCGCGCGGTTCTCCGTTCCTGCTCCGAGCAAGCAGGGAGCTGCGTCCACCCGCTCCCGGGTTGTAGCTTCCGAGGTGGACGACCACCGCGTTCCACGCGCCGGGTGTCCCATTTCCTTTTCCCGGAGCCAGAAATGAGGACCACGTGATGCGCCCGTTCCGCGTCGAAATCCCGCAGGAGGACCTGGACGACCTCCACGCACGGCTCACCGCCACGCGCTGGCCCGCCGAAACCCCTGACGTCGGCTGGAGCCGTGGCACCCCGCTGGGCTACCTGCGTGAGCTGACCGAGTACTGGCGCGGCGGCTTCGACTGGCGCGCGCTGGAAGCCCGGATCAACTCCTACCCGCAGTTCGTCACCGAAATCGAGGGCGAGGACATCCACTTCCTGCACGTCCGCTCCCCCGAACCGGACGCGGTGCCGCTGCTGCTCACCCACGGCTGGCCGGGATCGTTCCTCGAATTCCTCGGCGTGATCGGCCCGCTGACGGACCCGCGCTCGCACGGCGGCGACCCGGCGGACGCCTTCCACGTCGTCATCCCGTCGCTGCCCGGTTTCGGCTTCTCCGGCCCCCTCAAACAACACGGCTGGACGCTGCCCCGGGTTGCGGGCGCCTGGGCCGCGTTGATGTCCTCGCTCGGCTACGACAAGTACATCCCGCAAGGCGGCGACCTCGGCGCGACGGTGACGCTCCTGCTCGGCCTGATCGACGCCGAGCACGTCCTCGGCACCCACGTCAACTTCCTGTTCGCGCCACCGACCGGCGGCCCGGACGAAATCGCCTCGCTCCCGCCGTCGGACCTCGCCCGGCTGGAGCGCTTGGCGCACTTCGGATCCCAGGGCTCGGCCTACATGAGCCTGCTGTCGACGCGGCCGCAGACCGTCGGGTACGGCATGACCGACTCGCCGGTGGGCCAGCTCGCCTGGAGCGTCGAGAAGTTCAAGGAGTGGAGCGACTCGGACAAGACCCCCGAGGACGCCATCGACCGCGACACGCTCCTCGCCCACGCCACGCTGTACTGGCTGACCGGCACGGCCGGCTCGTCGGGGCACCTCTACTGCGACAACGTGGAGTTCATGCCCACCTCGGGGGGCGACCCGCAGCCGCTGCCGCCGATTCCGGGCCCGGTCGGGGTGGCCGTGTACGCCCACGACCTCGCCCAGCCGATCCGGAGCCTCGCCGAGAAGGCACTGCCGAACATCGTGCAGTGGAACGAGTTCGACCGTGGTGGCCACTTCGCCGCGATGGAGGAACCAGATCTGTTCGTCGACGACCTGCGGTCGTTCCGGCGGGCCGCCCAGGCACAGCGTTAAGGAAGGGGACAGAAAATGGGTTCAGCGTTCGTCGTCCGGTACGAGACGACACCGGAAGCCGCCGACGAGAACCAGAAACTGGTGGAGGCGGTCTTCGCCCAGCTGGCGGAACAACGACCGGGCGGCCTCAGCTACGCGTCATTCCGGCTCGACGACGGAGTGAGCTTCCTCCACGTCGGTTACGTCGACGGTGACGACAATCCGCTGAACGCGTCGACCGCGTTCCAGGAGTTCCAGCGCGAGTTCCGCTCCCGCGCCCCCGGTGGCCCGGTCTTCTCCGGCGGCGCCCTGGTCGGCTCCTTCGGCTTCGGCACCCCGGCCTGACGATCACCCGTGAAGGCCTCCTTCCCTCGGCTGAGCCGAGGGAAGGAGGCCTTCACACGCATCAGGACCTTGTGCCGATGACCTTGCGCAGGACCCGGGCGAATTCTTCGGCGTAGAGCACGAAGCCGGTGTGCCCGCCGGGGAACTCGACCGGAGGTTCGCCGAGCCGCCCCGCCAGCGCGTGAGACGTGTGGAACGTCTGCAGGCCGGCGGAGTCCGCCCCGATGCCGACGAAGACGTTGCTGGGGCCCGCGGTCAGTACGTCGACGTCGGGCACGTACCGGGTGGTGGCGCGGAGCTCGTGGGTGAAGAACCGGGCGGCGTCCACGAGGTCCTGCGCCGAGGACGGGCCGGCGGCACCGGGGGAACCCTGCTCTTCGGTGTCCAGGCCGGAGTTGGCCGCGAACTTCGCGTACGCCTCGATCGGCCCGTGCCGATGGCAGGTGTCGATGACGTCGTCGGTCTTTGCCCGCTGTTCGGCCGCGTCGGGCAGGAACTCCAGGACCGGCGGCTCGTGGGCGATGACCGTCCGCACCCGGCCGGGATGCCGCGTGGC
This sequence comes from Amycolatopsis thailandensis, assembly GCF_042723255.1. Lineage (NCBI taxonomy): Bacteria > Bacillati > Actinomycetota > Actinomycetes > Pseudonocardiales > Pseudonocardiaceae > Amycolatopsis > Amycolatopsis thailandensis. The sequence goes on along the minus strand of NZ_JBHXJK010000214.1, from coordinate 4,573 downwards.
CAGCGCGAGGACCGTCATCGCGCCGCCGCTCGTGCCGAACACGTCGGCGGGCCCGGTACCGACGGCGTCGATGAGGGCGGCGACGTCGTCCGCACGCTTCTCGGGGGTGGAGTCCTCGTCGGGGTCGTGCAGCGGACTGCCCGCGATGCCCCTCGGGTCGTGGGTGACCACGGTGTGGTCGCTCGAAAGCTCGTCGGCCAGCAACTCGAAGGCCGCGGCGCCCATCGGCGAGCCCATGAGCAACAACAACGGTCCGTCGCCGCGAACCTCATAGCGCACACGTGCGCCCGGGACGTCGAGCGTATGGGTCTTGGTCATGAGCCTGCCATTCTGCTCCAGGTCGTGCCTGTCTCGATCGGACGAAAAGCCTTGCTATGTCAGGAAAAGCCCGGCCCGGCGAACCGGACCGGGCTTCTCCTGACACGGATCAGATCCACTAAGCCGCCGGGATCTGTGTCGCTTCTTCCGGGGAACGGAACACCTTCTCCATCACGCGGCGGGCGATGGCGCGCGGCGCGTGGTCGAGCGCCGCGGTCATCAGCCGGGTGACGGTGCCGGGAACGGTGACCACGCGGCCGGCGTCCCAGGCCCGGAGCGCGCCCGCCACCACTTCGGCGGCGGTCGTGTGCCCGGGGGTCTTTTCCACCGCGTCGCCGAGGCCGGCGACCTCGCTGAACTCCGTGATGGTCGGCCCAGGGCACAGCGCCATGGCCTGGACGCCGGTGCCCTTCAGTTCGGTGGACAACGACTCGGCGAAAGACAGCAGGAACGCTTTGCTGGCGCCATAGGCGGCCAGGTTCGGGGTCGCGAAGAAGCCCAGCGACGACGCCACCACGATCACCCCGCCCGAGCCGCGCTCGACCATCCGGGGTACCACCTGGGACGTGAGGTCGACGCTCGCGAGCACGTTGAGCCGCAACATCTCGAGGGTCTCGGACCGGGCCGTCTCGACGAACCGGCCTTGCAACCCGCGACCGGCGTTGCAGATGAGCAGATCGGCACCGCCGAGTTCCTCGGCGCGGGCGGCGACCCGCTCGATCGCACCGTCTGCGGTGAGGTCCTGGACCTCGGGGATCAGCCGCCCGTCGGTGCCCTCCGCGAGCGCGGCGAGCCGGTCCGCACGGCGGGCCACGGCCAGCACCCGGTACCCGCGGTCGAGCAGGACCCGGGCGAACTCCGCGCCGATACCGGAGGAAGCCCCGGTCACGACGGCAAGTGGTGCGTCGGTCATGGCCCTACCCCTCGACGTGGAAGATTTCGAGCGCGACGCCGTCCGGGTCGGTGAAGGTGAACAGCGCGAACGGAAGCGGCTCGGTGTGCTCACGCAGGTCGCTGCACTCGACACCCTTGCCGACCAGGAAGGCGTGCCAGGCGCGGAGTTCTTCGCGATCGGTGGCCGCGAACGTGAGGTGGTCCAGTCCGGTGCGGTGCGCGCCGAACGACTCACCCTCGTTGCCGTCGTGCGAAGCGAGCCCGAGGAAGACCTGGGTGCCGGGGCGCATCAGACCCGCGGCGCGACCACCCGGGAACTCCTCCTTCATCCACTGCACCATGCCGAGCATCTCGCTGTACCAGGCCACACTGCGGTCCACGTCGGTGACCGTGATGGTGGCGTGGTGCAGACCCGGCAGACCCGGCGGGGTTTCGGGAAGCGGGGTGGCCGGCGGCGGGACGAGTTCGATGTCCATGTGCGCTCTCCTGAAGTCGGGCGTGACGGAAAGGGATCTTTGACGCCTACCGCGCCGTTTTAGTGATCTTTTGCGAGATTACGGCGCGCGGACCCTCTATTTCTTCTTCAGGACTGCCAGGACGGGAACCGGCGCGAAAGCCCACGGCAGGCCCGCAATCCCGAAGACGTAAAGCCGCCGAAACCGGGTTTAGCTTGAAAAGCCAATCGGTCACCACAATGGACCACCACTGGAGGTCGTGTCTCATGTCAGACGCCGTGTGCCCCTACGTCCTCAACCCCGAAGGCACCGACACGCACGGCGAGACCGCTCGTCTGCGCGAACAGGGCCCGATCGCTCGGGTCGAGCTCCCGGACGGCGTGCTCGCCTGGTCGGTGCACGACTACGAGCTCACCAAGGAGATCATGGGCAACGAGGCGCTGTTCTCCAAGAACCCGCGCCGTAACTGGCCCGACTACATCGACGGCAAGATCTCGGACGGCTGGCCGCTGATCACCTGGGCCGCCATGGACACCATGGCGACGCAGGACGGCGCCGACCACGCCCGGCTGCGCAAGCTGCTCCTGAAGGCGTTCACCCAGCGCCGGGTCGACGCGATGCAGGAGCACATCGACTCCACGGTCAACGAGCTGCTCGACGACCTGGCCGCCGCCGCCCCCGACGAGGTCGTGGACATCAAGGGCCGCTTCCACATGGAGCTGCCGACCCGTCTGATGTGCGACCTTTTCGGTGTTCCGGTGGACGTCCGCGCGGAGGTGCTCGAAGGCGGTCACAAGAACATCGACACCCGCATCACCGCCGAGGTCGCGGAGGCGAACCTGGCGAACTGGCAGGTGGCGATCTCCAACCTGGTGCAGTACAAGCGCGAAAACCCGGGCGACGACCTCACCACCGGCATGATCGCGGCCAAGGAGGAGGACGGTTCGCGCCTGAGCGACTCCGAGATGATCGGCACCCTGCACCTGTTGCTGGGCGCCGGTTCCGAGACCCTGGTCAACGCGCTCGCGCACGCTTCGGTCGCGTTGATGACCGACCGTGAGCTGCTCACGAAGGTCAAGGCCGGGGAGATCGCCTGGGAGGAGGTGTTCGAGGAGACGCTGCGGGTGGAGTCGCCGGTCGCGCACCTGCCGTTCCGCTTCGCCACCGAAGACGTCGAGCTCGGCGGCGTGAAGATCGCCAAGGGTGACGTGATGCTCGTCGACTTCGCCGGTGTCGGCCGCGACCCGAAGATCCACGGGGAGACGGCGGACGAGTTCAACGCGCTGCGTGAGGACAAGACGCACCTTTCGTTCGGCTTCGGCGTGCACTACTGCATCGGCGCCCGGCTGGCGAAGAGCGCGTGGATGACCGGCATCCCCGCCCTGTTCGAGCGTTTCCCCGACATCGAACTCGCGGTCGACCGCTCCGAGCTCGTCGGACAGGGAAGCTTCGTGGTCAACGGCCACGAGAGCCTGCCCGTCCTGCTCAAGGGCAAGTCCGCGGTCGGCGTCTGACCCCCGTAGCAGTCGAAGGAGTCCGAACATGGCAGACAAAACGGCGGAGAGCGGGGGCGGGATCCTCGGTGACCTCAACCTCGACTACGCGGAACACGAGAGTGTGCTGCAAAAGGCGGTGTCGGCCGACGGCACGCTGATCGCGTACGAGCAGTTCGGGGAAACCGGCCCGGCCGTCGTGGTGGTCGGTGCGGGACTGAACGACCGCGCCATGTTCACGCCGCTCGCGACGGCCATGTCCGAACGGTTCCGCGTCTTCAACTACGACCGGCGCGGCCGTGGCGAGAGCGGCAACGGCGATCCGGACCAGTGGACGATCCAGCTCGAGATCGACGACCTGCGTGCGGTGCTCGAAGCCGTCGGCGAGCCGTGTCACGTGTTCGCCAACTGCACCGGCGGCGTCATCGCGCTGCTGGCCGCGGCCGGTGGCGCGCCGATGGTCAAACTCGCCCTGTACGAACCCCCGTACTGGTCCGAGACGGCCACGGCCGAGCAGGTGGCGAAGCTCAAGCAGCTGATCGCCGAGGACCGTCGCGAAGAGGTCGTCACGATCTTCGCGCGGGACGTCGTCGGCTTCATCAAGGACGAGAACATCGAGCACTTCAAGAGCCACCCGGCTTGGAAGGCGTTCGAGTCCATGGCGCCGTCGACGTACTACGACGCGATGATCAGCAAGGACCACCTGGACATCCCGTACGAGGAGATCCGGAAGATCACCGTGCCCACGCTGCTCATGCGAGGGGACGACGGGATCAAGGAGATCCACGACGCGTGCGCGAGGATCGCCGAGGAGATCCCTCGCGGCGAACTTCTCACGCGGGAAGGTTTTGACCACCTGTTCGATCAGAAGGCATGGGCGCCCACCTTGATGGAGTACTTCGAAGCGTGACGACGCCCGCGATCTGCGGAAGGGTCACGGTGCCGGTTCTCGGCGCTGTGGCCCTTCCGGCGTTTATGGGGTGAGTTCGGCACCGAAGGCGCCGGCGGTCGGTGTGCGCCGAATGTGGCATTGGGGACGTTGAGTGTCCCCAATGCCACATTCGGGGCACCCGGGATCGGTGACTCGACGGCGTGTCTCGAAGGCTCCAGCGAGGCCCGGGCACCGGAACACCGGCGGGGCTTGACGCGAAGGGAGCCTTCCCCGCGTGCGATGCGGCGAAAGTCCCCTTCACCCCGACCCGACACGCCCACCCGCAGGTACCTCGACAAGACACGCTCGACTTTCCCCTGTTCTAAACCGAAACGCCACTCACGACCACCTGGGCCACTCTGTGCGTGAGTGGTGTCGGGGTGCGCTGCGTCGCGAAAGCCACTCAGTGTCAGGGTTGGTTGCGCTGCTCGTGTGAGTGGTTAGGGTCCGGTCTTGGTCGCGTGGTGACTCAGAAAGCCACT
>NZ_JBHXJK010000213.1:0-9862 GCF_042723255.1 Amycolatopsis thailandensis | reverse complement strand
ATCAATTTATCTTAAAGCCCCCTTACACCCCTCTTATAACGGGTCCTTTATGGCCTCCTTGAAGGACCCAGAGTCCCTCAAGGAGGCCTTCACGGACCCGGCACCCCACAGGACACCTTTGCCCTACCCCTCAATAACCCTCATTATCACTCACGACACCACACGGAAAACCCATATGGCCATAAATCGGACACTCAGTCGTCCCCTGTGGACACTCGGGGCGCGCCTGGTCCCGTCCAGTCCGGAACTATGTCCTCGGCAGCGAAGAAGGCCTGCGCGGCAGGATCGACCATGCCATATTTGGCTTATCGCCCAATAATTCCCTCGAACGCGAAGACGGGGCCGAAACGATGTCCACGAGGCAAGACGGAGACAGCTGGGACCTGGCGTCCAGCGTTGGTGCGACAGCCACCATGGCCGCGGCGGCCAGGGCGATGGCGACTCGCCAGGATCGCTCGCTCATCGACGACCCGTTCGCCGAGCCGCTCGTCCGGGCGGTGGGCGTCGACCTCCTGACCCGGCTGGCGGCAGGCGAAGTCGCGGCCGGGGAGCTGGTCGAGCAGCTCTGGATCGACGTCGCCAAGATCCGTACCAAGTTCTACGACGAGTACTTCATCGAGGCGACGAACGCGGGAATCACGCAGGTCGTGATCCTGGCGTCGGGGCTGGATTCCCGGGCGTACCGGCTTCCTTGGCCCACCGGAACCGTGGTGTACGAACTCGACCAGCCGCAGGTCGTCGAGTTCAAGACACGCACGCTGGCGGAATTGGGCGCCGAGCCGACGGCCGCCCGGAAAGCGGTCGCGGCCGATCTGCGTGACGACTGGCCCGCCGCGCTGCGTGCCGCCGGCTTCGACCCGGCCCGGCAGACGGCGTGGAGCGCCGAAGGGTTGCTGGGCTACCTGCCGCCCGAGGGGCAGGACAGCCTGCTGGACACCATCACCGGACTCAGCGCACCGGGAAGCCGGGTGGCCACCGAAAGCAAGCCCAACCCGCGTCCGGGCGAGGAGGACAGCACGAAGGAACGTCTGAACCGCATTTCCGAACGGTGGCGCGAGCAGAGTCTCGACACCGACATGACGCGGCTGCGCTACTTCGGCGAACGCAACGAAGCCGCGCCGTATCTGGCCGAACGCGGTTGGACGCTGACCTCGGCCAGTATCCGGGACCTGTTCGCCGTCAACGGACTTCCGGCCCTGGAGGACGACGGCATGCGCTTGGGCGACACGCTCTACGTCAGCGGCATCCTCGGCGCTAAGCGTCCAGCGTGACATCGGAGGTCGGTACCGACTGGCAGGTCAGGCAGTGGTCGTCGGGGAGGCCGTCTGGTGGGGTGACGAGATGCGCGGTGGTGCCGGCGAGCACGGGCACCGCGCAGCTCTCGCATTGGCCGAGGCGGCAGCCGCTGGGCAGGGAAAGTCCGCTTTTCTCCGCGAACTGAAGGAGCGTCCCGTCGGGCTTGCGCCAGGTCGCTTCACGACCGGATCGGGCGAACCGCACGGTCGCCGTGGCGTCGTCGGCGATGGTCACCGGCGCCGGTGCGGCGTGGAACTTCTCCGTGAAGATGTCCGCGCGGGGCACGCGGCGGGCCAGCAGGCCGGAGGTGATCTCCTCGATCATGGAGCCGGGGCCGCATAGGTAGAAGCGCGCCCGTCGAGCGATGAGTGAAGCTTCGACGCTGTCGGCCGACACTCGCCCTTGGACGTCGTAAGTATCGCCCGGGGCAGGACGGCTGTAGTGGTTCACGACGTGCACCGTGCGAAGGCGCTTCGCCAGACTGTCGATCCGCTCGCGGAAGGCGTGGCTACCGGAGTTCCGGTTTCCGTAGTGGAGAACGATTTCGGGCGCGGTTCCGGGCTCGCTCGCGAGCGTCTCCAGGAGGCTGAGGAACGGCGTGATCCCGATACCGGCGGCGATCAGCACCAGCGGCTGCCGGTGGCCGGATGGCAAGGCGAACGAGCCGGACGGCGGTGACACCAGCACCCGGGCCCCCGCCTGGAAACGCTCATGGACGAGGGGCGAGAACTGTCCGTCCGGCAACCGGCGGACGGCGACGCTGTAGGCGGTGCGGCCGGTGTCGCGGGCGGCGGCCGTGAGCGAGTAACTGCGCGTCACCTGCGGTTCGTCGGCGGCGGCCAGGGTGATGTGCTGGCCGGGGCGGAAGTCGGGCAGCCCGCCGTCGTCCACCGGACGCAGGCCCAGCGTGAGGATGTCGTCCGTTTCGAGAGCACGACTTTCCACGATGAACTCGCGTTCGGCGGTCCACGGCGATGGTCCGGCAGGCCGGACGTCGCAGGCTGTCGAGCGGAGCGCGACCGAGCCGCTGATCGGATCCCTGATGTCGTCGCCGATCAGCAGGTTGTAGTTCGCGCCGCCGTCGACGAGCGGATCCGAACCCGGCAACGCGAGGTCGGGTGCCGGTTGCCACCAGCCGTATTCGGCGACGACGACGTCTCGGTGCAGCGCCGTGTCGATTCGCGCGCGCATCGTAACCGTCGCCGACAGGGTCGCGATCTCCACCCATTGGCCGTCGACGATGCCGCGATCGCTCGCCAGTTCGGGGCTGAGATCGACGGTCGGCTCGGGGAAGCGCCGCCGCAACGACGAGATCCCTCGGTGCTGGCTGTGGCAGAAGTAGCCGTTCTTGGCGCAGGTCAGCACCAGGGGGTATCGCGTGTCCACCTCCGGCGTGCGGGCGACCGGGACCGGCGACTGCCCGTGCTCGGCGAGACGTTCGGAGTAGAGCTCGACGCGCCCGGTCGGGGTGGCGAAACCGGTGACACCGCCGTCGGTTTCTTCGGCGTACTTTCGGTATCCGGTCCGTAGCGGGACGTCGACGCCGCCCGGCTCGGCGCGGAGCCGTTTCGTGGTGAGCTCCAGCGGAGCGAGTTGGTGGTCCCAGCCGGTTTCGATCCGCCCGCCGAAGAATTCGTCGGTCATGCCGAGGCGGGCCGCGAGGTCGAAGACGAACTCGGTGTCCGAACGGGACTCGCCGACCGGCTCGATCATGCGCGGCCGGAGCTGGACCCGTTCCTGCGCCGACGGCGTGATCTCGAAACCCGCCCGGAAGGCTTCGTGCTCCCAAGGGGAGTTGACGGGCAACAGAAGGTCGGCGAAGCGGGAAGTCGGGTTCTCGAAGAGATCGAGGTGCACCGAGAAATCAAGGGCGCGCAACGCCTCCGCGGTCCGCTGTGGATCAGGCTGGGACAGGAGAAGGTTGCCTCCGAAGGAGACCAGCGCCCGGACACGGTACGGGTCTCCGTCGATCGCGGCCTGGCAGAAGTCGCGGGCGTTGATCCACCCTTGTGACGGCGGCCCGACGGGGAACTTGTCCAGTCCCAGTGCTTTGGCGCGCTGCCGCGGGTCGAGCTGGGCGTGCGACGTCACCGGATTCGCGGGCTGTTTGGGCAGCACGACGTTGCCGCCGGGAGCGTCGTAGCTGCCTGTCAGGGCGTACAACGTCGCGATCGCCCGCTCGGTCTGCGTGGCGTTCGCGTGCTGCCCGATCCCGGTCCACGCGGAGTAGGAAACACTCTCCGCCGCAAGGAGTTCTTCGACGAACGAGGCGATGGAGGCGGCCTCGATCGTCGTGGTGGAAGCCGTCCGGTCGAGCGGCCAGTCGGCGCACGCTCGCGTGTACAGCGCGAAAGCCGGAACGCACTCGACGATCCCGCCGCGCGTCGGTATCCGCCTCGTTCCGTGCAGGGCGAACTGCTCGGCCTTCGACGACAGGACGGCCGTGTCGACAGGCTCCGCCGCGTCCGTTGTCGCGTTCCATGCCACGAAACCCGCGAGATCCGGTTCGAGGTCCGACGCCCGCAGGAACCGGCCGGTGTCCCGGCGCACCAGGAGCGGCCCGTTGGTCCAGCGCCGGACGAACTGTTCGTCGTGTCCTCGCCGGTTCAAGAGCTGGTGGGCGACACCGAGCGCGAGGGCGTCGTCCGTACCCGGCCGGATCCGGAGCCAGAGGTCGGCCTGCAGTGCGCCGGTGGACCGGCGAGGATCGACGACGACGAGCCGTGCGCCGCGCGCCTTCGCCTCGGCGAGCGCGGCGGACTGCGCGAGCCACGACTTCGCGGGATTGTGTCCCCACAGGATCGCCAGGCCGGTCCTCGCGTAGTCGGGGCCGGGGAGAGGCCCGCCGAAGGTGAAGGTGTGGGCGAAGTCCTTGTGCCAGTTGCAGATTTCGGTGCTGTACAGCGTGTTCGGGCTGCCGAACAGCCGGATGAAGCGCTCCACCCAGTCGATGGAGTCGGACATCGGCGTCCCGCTCGGCGAGGTCACGGAGAACGCGACGGACTCGGCGCCGCTTTCGGCCCGGATGGTGCCCAGCCGGTCGGCGATCTCGGCCATCGCCTCGTCCCAGCCGATCTCCGTCCACTGTGGATCGGAGGCCGACTTCGGCGTCGTCCGCCGCAGTGGCCGCGTCAGCCGCTCGGGGGAGTGGACCAGTTCGGGTGCGGCGCGGCCCTTGGGACACATCGCGGTGCCTGTCGGGTGGGCGGGATCGGGGCGGACGCCCGTCATCATCCCGTTCTCGATGGTGTAGATCGCGCCGCATCGTGAGCGGCACAGCGTGCAGTAGCCTCGTACGTCGGTCATGGCTCACTTCACCCGGTCGAGAAAGGTCTGAGCGAGCAGACTGGCGATCGCCCAGTCCTGCATGGCGACTCCGACGCTCTTGAAGACCGTCCGGCCTGCCCGGTTCGCCACACCTTCGGCTAGCGCGTCCCCGAGTTCGACGAGATCGTCCTCGGTGATGGCTCCGGTCCCGAGCGCGTGGATGATCTCCCCGGCCTCTTCGAGGATCGCCTCTCGTTCGTCGATCACGACGGTCGCTTCGGCGAGTAGCTCGTCGGAGAGTTCCCGCATCGTCGGCCGGAAGGCGCCGATGGCGTTGACGTGGGCGTTTTCGGTGAGCGACGTGGCGGAGAACAACGGAGTGGTGGACGTGGTCGCGCAGCAGACGATGTCCACGTCGCGGACCGCCTCGTCCGCGTCGGCGACCGCGACGACGGTGTCGATACCCAATTCGGCGCCGAGGGCTTTGGCGAGCGTGCCCGCACGGTCGAGGCTGTGGTCGACGACCCTGAGTTCGGTCAGCGACCGTACGGCGTGCACGGCGCGGACCTGATCGGGCGCCTGCCCGCCGGCGCCGATGAGGGTGCAGGTCTTCGCCTCGGCCGGAGCGAGCAGATCGGTCGCGACACCGACGATCGCGCCGGTCCGGATGCGGGTCACCTCGGCGGCGTCGGCGACGAGATGACGTCCGTGGCCGAGTTCGCTCCAGACGACGGTCCCGACGATGGCCGGTACGCGGTCGGTGAAGTTGAGGCTCAACGTCTTGATCATCGCCGAGGCTGTCGGGCGGTGGTGCGTCGACATCACGAGGAACGCGCCGTCACGCAGCGCCGTCCGGGTCGGCATTTCGAACTCGCCGCGTCGCAGTGCGAGGAACCCGGTCCGCACCGCGTCGATCGCGGCGGACATGGAGACGGCGGAACGGATCTCCTCCGGGCCGACTGTGACGACGTCCATCGAATCCTCCTGTTTTCTCGTCAGCGCAGTACGAAACCCGGGACCAGATCGTCGTCGGGGTCGACGACGAACCGGTGGTAACCGGTGCGGAACGCTCGCCCCGACACGACGGGGATCACCGCGTCGCGCCCCCCGACTTCAGCCGTGCTCGTCACCCGGGCGTGCCAGGTCGAACCGACGATCGAGGAGTGGACGAGCGTGTGGTGGGCGGCCAGCCGCCCGGACGCGTGCAGTGCCGCGACGCGGGAAGCGGTCCCCGAACCGCAAGGCGACCTGTCCACCTGACCGTCGGCGAAAACGGTCACGTTGCGCTGCCGGATGTCCCCGTTCTCCTCGACACCGAGTTCGTCGAAGAAGATCACACCGTAGATCCCGCTGAGTCTCGGATCGTGCGGGTGCTCGGCGTACGCGCTCTCGTTGAGCTGATTCTTGATCTCGCGTCCCAGCTCGATCAGTTCGGGGAGCGAGTCCTTGTCGACGGCGAGCCCGAAGTCCGCGGCCGGGACGTGGGCGTACATCGCCCCGCCGAACGCGATCACGCAGTGGACGGTGCCGCGTGACGTCTTCACGGCGACATCGTCTTGGAGGAGATAACCGGCGACGCTGACGAAGTCGACCGAGGTCACTTTGGCGCCGACAGTGGCGACCCGTGCGGTCACCCTCCCGGACGGGACGTCGATCACCACGTCGGTGACTCCGCTGGGATCGGCGGGCACCAGACCGGTCCGTACCGCCCAGGTGCCGAGGCACATCGTGCCGTGACCGCACGCGGTGGAGAACCCGTCCTTGTGCCAGAAGAGCACGCCGAAGTGGGCGCCGGGATCGTCCGGCGCCACGAGGAAGCCGCCGTACATGTCCGCGTGCCCGCGCGGCTCCGAACAGAGCAGCCTGCGCAGCCCGTCGATCTCCGGGTCGGCCGCGGCCGCGACACGTTTTTCCGCGACCGTCGGCACGTCGGGCTCCGCGATCTCGGCGACGATCCTGAACGGTTCGCCACCGCAGTGGTAGTCCACCGCGAAGTACCCATCGCTCGTCATGCCGACCTCCCGCGAAGTAGTATGTGACATTGTACAGTCGCGGCGGAGGGATTTGAATGCCTGAGGACGAGCTCAAGGGGCTTCCCCCAGTCAGTGGTCGTCGCAACCTGCGCGACGAGGTCATCGAGACCCTGCGCGGCGCCGTCATCTCGGGCGGGATGCGTCCCGGCGTCGTCTACTCAGCGCCCACCTTGGCCGAGCGGTTCGGCGTGTCCGCGACGCCGGTGCGGGAGGCGATGCTCGACCTGGTCAAGGAAGGTCTCATGGAAACCGTGCGCAACAAGGGTTTCCGCGTCACCGAACCCACCGAGCACGAACTCGACAACTTCACCGAACTGCGCGCCCTGATCGAGGTGCCCACCGTGCGCCGGATCGCCGAGTCCGGCGTCGCGGCGGACGCGTTGAGACGGCTCCGCGAGCTCGCGACCGGCATCGAGCGGGCCGCCGTCGCGAACGACCTCATCGGGCACGTCACGGTCGACATGGAATTCCACCTCGCGCTGCTCGACCTGGCGGGTAACGAGCACCTCGTCGAAGTCGTCCGGTCGCTGCGTGCCCGATCGCGGATCTACGGGCTGAAGGCGCTGGCCGAACGCGGGCAACTGATTTCGTCGTCGCGCGAGCACTCGGAACTCGTCGACTTGATCGAAGCCCGGGACGCCGACGGGGCCGAGGATCTGATGCGTCGACACATCGGCCATGTCCGCGGTATCTGGGCTGCCGGGTGACGCCCTGGGGTCAGCCCAGCTGCCGCGGGGTTGTCGTGCCATAACCTTCGGGTGACGACACCTCCACGGGAACCGGGGGCTGCGTGTCGAATGCCCTCGTCCAGACCGCCTCGATCCAGTCGGCGACCGTGTCGACGACGACGTCCGCCGAGAGGTCTCGCGGGAGGGGCGGTACTTCCGGCTCCCAGCCCGTTTCGTGGTGGACGACGCCGAAAAGGTGACGGTGTTCGTCGATCGGTTTGTTGAGGACGAACGAATCCGGGCCGTCGAACCGGGCCCACACGTCGAAAGTCCCCTCGCCGTCGGCGTCGGGGAACACTTCGATCTGCACACTCTCGACGGTGCCGCCGATCGCCTTGACGATCGCCCTCAGCCGGGCGATGACGTCCTCGGAATGCGCGTCGAGGACGTGGCGAAGTCGGTTGCTGTACTCGGCATGGTCCACGCAGGCCAATCTAGCGCGGCCTTGATGCCGTCAAACGCGCGTCCTGGACGGTCTCGCTTCGCCGGAAGCGGGGGTGGGCCGCGAGCACGAGCGCGGCGAAAGTGATCGCGACGCCGACGAAGGTGGCGGCGGACGGCCGCGGGCCTGGGGTGAGGGCATCCAGCAGGACGGCGCCGAGGAGCTGACCGGCCACGCTGGCCAGCCCGAAGACCAGCACGCCGATGCGCCGGACGACGGTGGTGGCCACCGCTACGACGCCCATTCCGATCACCCCGGCCAGGTAGAGGAGCGGCTCCGCGGGCAGGTGTCCAGGCAGGGCTCCGCCGAACCCGGCTCGCAGGACGAGAGCGAGGGCGAGCGACCCGGCCGCGACGGAAAAGTTGATCAGGGTGGCCGGCCAAGGAGACCCGGCGATCGCTCCGACCCGTCCGTTCAGTGCCGACTGTGTCGCGATCGCGACGCCGGCGAACACGGGCAATATCACCAAGGCCAGGGTTCCGGAGCCACCCCACGCGCCGTTCCCGGCGATGGCGACCGCCGCCACGCAGGCCGCGGCACCCGCCGTCCGTGCCACCGTGATCGGGCGAGGAGTGCCGTCTCCACCCCAGAACCGGTCCACGATCAGCCCGCCGACGGCCGAGCCGCCCACGACCGCCACGGTGAACACGGCCACGCCGAGGGAACCGACGCTGATTCCCTGACTGGCCACGAACACGGCGCCACACACTCCGCCCGTCAGGTGCCACCCTCGCAGCCCGCCGGTACGTACCGCCGTGCGGACCAGGCCCAGCCCGCGTCGTCCCGCCGGGAACAGCGGAACGATCGCGAGCAGCAACAGAAGTCCGACGGAAGTCGATGCCAGCGTCGCCGTGATTCCGTCGCCCACCCGCGAACCGAGCTCCCCGTTCAAGCGCGACTGAACCGCCAAGCCGACACCGGCGCTCACCGCCCCCGCAAGCGAGATGACACTTCCACCACGTCCAGCCGGCTCCACCGATTCCCCACGCCCCGTCACTGGCCGGACGATATCGCCATGCCGCGGGCCTCGGACGATCTTGCCGAATTCTTCACCGGGATGGCGGAGAATTGTTCCACAACGCGGGATCGCGCGGGAATTCCTCAGCTTACCGAGGTGCGGATGGCCCGGCGTTCCGCGAAAACGCTTTCGAATGGTGGACCTGCTCGACAGTTTCCATAAAATTCACCGAAGCGCACGAACGGAGCTGACAGCCGTCACGCGGATTTCAGCACGTCGATTTCGCAGCCCGGCGAAGAGGGATCGAAGCCGTGCTCGGCCAGCCAACGGATCGACAGCAGACAGCGCAAGGACCACCACCCGCGGATCAAGTCGAGGTCGACGTCGGTGCCATAGCCTTCGACGACGTCGGCGAGGTGTTCTTCGTGACCGAGCGTCAAGGTGGCGAGGTCGAACAGAGCATCACCCTGGGCGGCCTCGGACCAGTCGATCACGCCGGTGATCTCGTCGCTATCGACGAACACATGCGAGATCTGCAGATCGCCATGGATGAACACGGGCGTCCACGGCCGGAGCACCGTCTCGGCGAGTCGGCGGTTGCGCTCGACCAGGTCAGCGGGGAGGACGTGGGTGCCGACGAGCCACTCGCATTCGGCGTCGAGGTGCGCCGCGAGCTCGTCGGCACTCCGGCCCTGCCGCGGCGGCAACGGCGCGTCGTGCAACCTCCGGACCGTGGCTCCCGCGGCCGCCCACGCCGCCGGTGACGCTGTCGATGGCTCGCCAAGGCGGCCGAGCGCCTTTCCCGGGAGGGCGGCGAGCGCGAGTACGGGCGGCTTCCGCCACAAGACCTCGGGAGTCGGGATCGGCGCCATGGCCATCGCCTCGACCTCGACGTCGGTGCGGGTCTGATCGGCGTCGATCTTCAGGAACACCTCACCGACGCGCAGGGTCGCGCAATCGTGGTGGGCGACGACGACCTCGACCTCCTCCATGAAGCCCATTGTCGCGAGGAAGATCGTCGATGTCGCCGGATTTGTTTGGGCCGAAAGGCAAAGGTGCCATGCTTGACCGCTCGCGCGTCTGCCGGGGGTTCGGGTGTCGCGAAAGCCACTTTCGGGACGTCAGACGTCCCGAAAGC
>NZ_JBHXJK010000212.1:0-10018 GCF_042723255.1 Amycolatopsis thailandensis | reverse complement strand
GGCTAGGACGGTTAGAACCGTCCTAGCCACTCACGACCCAACCGACCCCTTCAGCTCTCGGAAATGTCGGTGGGGGCGCGTAGAGAAGAAGGAGTGCCCGAAGCGCCCGTGCCCCTGATCGGGGTCGAGAACCTGAAGATGCCCGAATGGGCCGCGGTCGACGAGACCGTGGCCGAGGCGGGGATGGCCAAGGCCATCCGCGCGCTCCCGTCCGCCGTGGCCATCGTGCTGCGGCTGGCCTGGCGGACGTCGCCGCGGCTGACCCTGCTCGCCGGCGTCGTCCACGTCCTTTCCGGTTGTGTCACCGCGTTCGGCCTGCTGGCCACGGCGAACGTGTTCATCGCGCTGCTGGAAAGCGGGCCGACGCCGGAAAGGGTGCTGGAATCGTTGCCCGCGCTGCTGATCGTCGTCGGCACGTACGCCCTGCGCGCGCTGCTCGACACGGCGGTGGCCGCGGTCGAGGGCGCGCTCCGGCCGCGGATCGTGACCTCGGCGGGCGACGAGGTCACCGCCGCGATGGTCCGGGTCCGGCTGCTGGCCTTCGAGGACGCCGATTTCCGGGAGCTGGCCAGGCAGGGCGCGCGATACGGGGTCCGCTCGATCGAAATGAGCCTGCGCTGGCTCGCGGATCTGACGTCGGCGCTGATCTCGCTGATCGCCGCGCTGGTGGCGGCGGGTCTGCTCAACCCGTGGCTCGCGCCGGTGCTGTTGCTCGCCGCGGTGGCCGACGGCTGGTCGGCGGCCAAGGTCGCGCGGCTGAACTACCGGCATTATCTCGACACCGTCGGCCGGAACATCCGGAAGGGGATCGTCGAGGAAGTCGCCACGTACCGCGAATTCGCCCTCGAACGGCACGCCCTCACCTTGCAGGAGCCGTTGCTCGGCGAGTACCGGCGGATCACCGAAAGCCTGATGCGCGAAGAGGTCCGGCTCGCGCATCGCAGCAACCTGGTCCGGCTGACCGGCCGCGCGGCGGCCGGGGTGGGGACAGCGATCGCGTACCTGGTGCTCGGCTTCCTGCTCTACAGCGGCCAGATGGAACTCGCCCTCGCCGGGACGGCGGCGCTCGCGATGCGGACGGCGTCGAACTCGCTGTCCATCACGATGCACGCGGTGAACTCCCTGTACGAGGAGTCGTTCTACATCGCCTTCTTCCACAAGCTGCTCGTGGAATCCGGGAAACGCGGCCCGCTGAAGGACGGGGTCGCCGCCCCGCCGGATCCGGCGGAGATCCGGCTGGAAGACGTCACTTTCACCTATCCCGGCCAGGAAAACCCCGCGCTGCGCGAGGTTTCGCTGACCATCCGGCGCGGCGAAGTGGTCGCCCTCGTCGGCGAGAACGGTTCGGGCAAGACCACGCTGGGCAAGCTGCTCACCGGGCTGTACCCGCCTTCGGAGGGAAAGGTGTATTGGGACGGCGTCGATCTCGCGGGCGCCGATCACGAGTCGGTGCACGCCAACATCGCCGTGATCGCCCAGGATCCCGCCGAATGGCCGATGACCGCGGAGCACAACGTGACCGTCGGCAGGCTCGGCCGCGAAGACCCGGATCGCGTCGCCTGGCTCGACGCGATCACCTCCTCCGGCGCCGACGAGGTGATCGAATCCCTGCCGGCCAAGGAGAAAACGGTGCTGTCCAAGAAGTTCGACGACGGGCAGGACCTCTCGGGCGGGCAGTGGCAGCGGATGGGCATCGCCCGCGGGATCTACCGTGACGCCGCCGTCCTGGTCGCCGACGAGCCGACGGCCGCGCTCGACGCCAAGGCCGAGGCGCGGGTCTTCGCCGGGCTGCGGCACGCGAGCGTTTCCGGGGCGGGCAGGCGCACGACGATCCTGGTGACCCATCGGCTGGCCAACATCCGCTCCGCGGACCGGATCCTGGTACTGGAGAAAGGACGACTGATCGAACAGGGCACGCACGCCGAACTCATCGAGGAAGGAGGCCTCTACCACGAGCTTTACGAGATCCAGGCTCGCGCGTATCGCGGGGACTAGGTGCTGTCCTGTGAGTCCGTTCGATGGGCTTCCTGGGCGCGAAGACCGCGGATGGACTTACAGGACAGCACCTGGTCACACTGTCGGAATGCCGGAGACGATCGCCGAAGTGAACGGCGTCGAGTTGTGCCACGAGACGTTCGGTTCGCCGGACGACAGGCCGTTGCTGATGATCATGGGCCTGGCCTCGCAGATGGTCTGGTGGGACGACGAGCTGTGCGAGAACCTCGCCGCCGAGGGGTTCTTTGTCATCCGCTACGACAACCGCGACGCCGGCCGGTCCAGCCGGATGACCGGGCGGGTGAACCTGCCGCTCGCGTACACCCTGCGCACGGCGCCGTACTCCCTGGCGGACATGGCGGGCGACGCCGCCGGGCTGCTGACCCGGCTCGGCGTCGGGAGCGCGCACGTCGTGGGCGCGTCGATGGGCGGGATGGTCGCGCAGACCCTCGCCATCGAGTACCCGTCGCGGGTGCGGTCGCTGACGTCGATCATGTCGACGACCGGCAACCGGTTCGTCGGACGGCCGAGCGCCAAGGCGATGGCGACGCTGCTTTCGGCGCCCCCGCGCGGCCGCGAGGAGTACGTCGATTCCCTGGTGCGCACGTTCCGGGTCATCGGCTCGCCGGGTTACCCCTTCGACGAAGCCCGGATGCGTGAGCGCGCCGAACGGTCCTTCGATCGCGGCGTCAACCCCGGTGGGACAGCGCGGCAGCTGGCGGCGATCATGTCGAGCAGGGATCGTTTCCGCGCGTTGCGGAAACTCCGGATCCCCGCCCTCGTCGTGCACGGTTCGAAGGATCCGCTCGTGCACGTCTCCGGTGGCCGGGCGACGGCCCGCGCGCTGCGCGAGTCCGAATTGGACGTCGTTCCCGGGATGGGGCACGACCTCCCGCGAGCGATCTGGCCGCGGCTGACGCGCGGTCTGGTCCGGACCGCGGACCGCGCCGACGTCAAGAACCGGCGAGCGTGATCGAGCCCAGATGCGAGAAATGCGCCGCCACCCGTGAACCCGGTCGTACGTCGACGGCGTCGGTCATCCCGCCGGTGAGCACGATCCAGCCCGGTTCCAGCGCGAGCCCGCGGGCGCCCAAAGCGTTGGCCGCCAGCGCCAGCGCTTCCGCCGGATGTCCTTGTACGGCCGCCCCGGTGGCGGTGTCGACGATGGCGCCGTCGACCTCCAGCAGCGCCGCCTCCAGCGAAAGGTCCAGCGAAGCAGGCTCGGCGCCCACCGGGCCGAGGGTGAAGTACGCGGAAGAGCCGTTGTCCGCCACGACGTCCGGCAGCGCGAAGCGGTAGTCGCGATAACGGCTGTCGATGATCTCGACCCCGCCGTGGACCCGCTCGACCGCCGCCAGCGCGGTCGCCGAGGTCACGCCGGGACCCGAAAGTCGTTGTCCCATGACGAAAACCAGCTCCGGCTCGGCACGCGGATGGATCAGCGAGGGAACCGGGACACCGGCGGGGAGCACCATCGCGTCGGTCAACCACGCGAGCAGCGGCGAGTCGATGCCCATGCGCTGTTGCTTCGCCCGCGAGGTCAGGCCCAGCTTGACACCGATCAGCGTCTCGCCGCGCTCCTGCCGGATCCGGAGCGCTTCGTCCTGGATCGCGTACGCGGTTTCGACGTCCAAAGCGGGCCACGCGTCGGTCAGCGGGTCGCGCTCTTCCCCGGACAGCAGCGCCTCCGCCGCCTCACGCACATCCAGACTCACGATCGCTCCTCCCCGGAGAACTTCGCGGTGACACTGCCGAGCCCCGCCATGGTCGCGACGACGGTGTCGCCGGGACTCACCGGGATCGCGCGCGTCATCGAACCCGGCAGCACGACGTGCCCGGGTTCGAGCGCGACACCCAGCGGCCCGACCGTGTTCGCGAGCCACACCAGCGCGTTCACCGGCGAGCCCAGGACCGCGCCACCGGCGCCGGTCGCCGCGATCTCGCCGTTCTGGTGCAGGACGCAGCCCACCAGCCGCAGGTCGAGGTCACCGATCGCGGTCGGCCTGCTGCCGAGCACGACGCCGCCCGAGGACGCGTTGTCCGCGATGGTGTCGACGATGCTGATCTTCCAGTCCTGGATGCGGGAATCGACGATCTCCAGTGCCGGGA
Source organism: Amycolatopsis thailandensis (assembly GCF_042723255.1). NCBI lineage: Bacteria > Bacillati > Actinomycetota > Actinomycetes > Pseudonocardiales > Pseudonocardiaceae > Amycolatopsis > Amycolatopsis thailandensis. Next base: position 5,914 of record NZ_JBHXJK010000212.1, on the reverse strand, counting down.
CGACGAAGTCCACCGCCCGCAGCGCGTCCGCCACCGTGACGCCGGGGCCGCGCAGCCGCGAGCCGAGCACGAACCCGATCTCCGGTTCGATCTTCGGCTGCAGGAAGTCGCCGATCGGGATCGGCTGGTGTTCGAGATGGAACATCGAAGCGGTCAAGTGGCCGTAGTCGGGCTGGTCGACGCCCATCTGCCGCTGCATGGCGGCGGACGCGAGGCCGACCTTGTGCCCGCGCACGCCGTCGCCGCGTTCGGCCCAGTGGCGGACGAGCCGCTGCTGGATGCGGTACGCGTCCTCCAGCGTCGCGGCGGGATAGGTCTCGATCAGGGGCGCGATCGGCTTGCCGGTCTCGTACGCGCTGAGCAGCGCGGCCGCGGCCTCCTGCAGCGTGCTGGCGTCCATGGGCTCCTTCCGACCAGCCGAACTCTGCCCCCTCACCCAGGCCCGCACAAGACGCCCGTTCCACTGGCCGGTACGACGAGATTAGGCCGAAAGGGTCTCGCACCGCCCCGATCATCACCTAGCCTGCTTCCCATGTCCGATTGGACGCTCTCACGGGCGAAGACCAGGATCGACCGCCGCGAGGAGCTCGACGAGCTCACCGCGCGTATCCGGTACGAGGTGCGGGTGCACCTCAACGAACCCGCCACGCACAACGCGTACGACGAGCTGACCGACATCTTCGCCATCGGGCACGCGGAGTGTTCGGCGCTGCTCAAGCACCGCCGTGTCCTGCCGTTGTGGGAGCGGTTGCTGCTCACGCGCTACAGCCGCCGTCTGTACGGCAAGGCGATCTCGGCGACCGTGGGTGACCTCCCCGCCGACGCGGGGCCGGCGCCCGCGACCGCGTTCGGCCCGGAGATCGCCTCCCTGGCCCCGGATTCCGGCGACACCGGCGCGAAGTTCGACATGCAGGGCCGCGGCCTGGTCAACGTCTTCCGGATCGCCGCCGGGCGGCACGGCGAGAGCTGGCCGGACCGCCACGACGTCGCGACGACGTCCGCGCGCAGCGTCCTGACCTGTTCCGCGGTCTTCCTGCGACGCCGCGCCTGGCACGTCGTCTGGCCGGTGTACCGGGTACGCGGCCTGCGGCTGTGGAAGCTCTAGGAATTCCCCGGGGCCCGGTGCGGTTGAATCCGGTATGACCGATCGCGCCACCGAGATCCTCGCCGGTTCGAAGACGATCGCCGTCGTGGGGCTGAGCCGCGATCCGGCCAAGGCCTCGCACGGTGTCGCCGCCGTGTTGCAGGAACACGGCTTCCGGATCATTCCCGTCCATCCTTCGGCCGACGAGCTGCTCGGCGAGAAGGTCTACCGCTCGCTCACCGACATCCCGGAGCCCGTCGACCTGGTCGACGTCTTCCGTCCGTCCGAGGACACCCCGCCGATCGCCGAACAGGCGGTCGCGATCGGTGCGAAGGCGCTCTGGCTGCAGCAGGGCATCGTCTCCGCCGAGTCCCGCCGGATCGCCGAAGAGGGCGGTTTGGACTACGTCGAAAACCGCTGCACGGCGGTCGTCCGAGCGGTCGGAGACCTCTCGGTGCGTTAGAAACAGGCCCCGTCCCGAACCCTCGCCGCGATTTTCCGGCGGGGGTTCTTTCATATCCGTGAACAGAAAAATGCCCCCTGAAGTCATACGCCGAATCGGAACCGCCGAAAGGATTGGTCCAAACCGGTGATCTTGACCGGAAGCCCCCGAGCTGGGAAAACTTGTCCGGTCGACAGTTTGTTAAGAAACCTTCCCAAGGGTCGGCGGAGCTGTTAACGTCCGAATCCGCTTAGCGGAAACAGGTGCCGGTCATCGGTACCCCGGTCCAACGGAGGGCGAAGTGGGCACACCACGCGGCCTGGATTCCAGTGGCACTCTCGAGCGCGGACTAGCGGTTCTCGAGCACGTCGGCCAGAACCAGGAGATTTCCACCAACGCGATCGCCAGGCAACTGGGTCTCTCCCGGAGCGCCGCGTACCGCATCGTCGGCACCCTCAAGAATCTCGAATACCTCGAAGCCGATCGCGCCACCGGCCGCGTGCGGCTCGGCACCCGGCTGGTCGAACTCGGCGCCCGCGCGATGGCGGCGACCGATCTCCACCGCTGCGCGCCGCGCTATCTCGCGTCGCTCGCCGAACGCAGTGGCGAGACGACGTATCTCGCCGTCCCCGACAACGACACGATGGTCTACGTCGCCACCGAACGCAGCGCCAACGCCGTCACGCTGGCCTGCCGCCTCGGCACCCGCCGCCCGCAGCACGCGACATCGCTGGGCAAGGCGTGGCTGGCGGCGCTGCCCGAACAGGACCGCGTCGAACGCATCCGCCGGATGAAACTCGACAGCCTCACCCTCAAGACGATCAACGATCCCGCCCGGCTGCTCGACGACCTCGCCAGGACGAGCCGCCGCGGCTGGGCCGTCGACGACGTCGAGAACGAACCGGACGTCGGCTGCGTGGCCGCCGCCGTCCGCGACCACACCGGACGGCCGATCGCCGCGATCAGCATCGCGGGCCCCGCCGGACGCGTGCTCCGCCGGACCGACGAACTCGGCGCGACGGTGGCCGGGACCGCCGCCGCGCTGTCGCTGCGACTGGGTTACGTCCGCGCGCAAAGGGGCTGAGGTGGGCTGGATCCAGGACTACCAGCCGGCGGGCGGCCTCTGGCTGTCCGCGGCGCTGGCGGCGTTGCCGATCATCGTGCTGCTGGTGGCACTGGGCGTCCTTCGCCGGTCGGCGCGTCTCTCGGCCGCGCTGGCGCTGATCACCGCGCTGCTGGTCGCGGTACTGCTGTACCGCATGCCCGCCGCGCTCGCCTTCGACTCCGCCGCCATGGGGCTGGTGTTCGGGGTGTGGTCGGTGGCCTGGATCGCGTTCCACGCCGTGTACTTCCACAACGTCACCGTCGCGACCGGACGGTTCGACGACATCAAGGCGGTCCTCGCCGGGTTCAGCGAGGACCGCCGCCTCCAGGCGCTGCTGATCGCGTTCGGATTCGGCGCGCTGCTGGAAGGGATCGCGGGCGGCGGCTCGCCGATCGCGATCACCGCGGCGATGATGGCCGCGCTCGGCTTCCCGCCGGTGAAGGCGGTCGTGCTCGCGTTGCTGGCGAACACCGCGCCGGTCGCGTTCGGCGGTCTCGGCAACCCGCTGATCGTGCTGGGCAGGCTGACCGCGCCGATCCTCGGCATGAACCCCGAACAGGCGACGGATCTGTTCTCGTCGATGGTCGGGCGCCAGCTCCCGCTGCTGGCGCTGATCGTCCCCGGCTTCCTGATCGTCGTCCTCGCGGGCTGGAAACGGATGATCGAGGTCTGGCCCGCGGTGCTGACGGCCGGTCTGTCGTTCGCGGTCATGCAGTTCGTCACCTCGAACTTCATCAGCCCGAGCCTCGTCGACGTCGTCGCCGCGCTCGCCGCGATGGCGTCGCTGTGGATCCTGACGCGGTTCTGGCAGCCGTCGGCGGTTTGGCGTTTCGACGGCGAAGAGCCGGTGAGGGCCGGAGCGAGCCTCGGCGCGGCGAAGGCCGGACGCGGCGCGCTGTACGCGTGGGCGCCGTACATCGTCCTGATCGCGGCGATCTTCCTTTCCCGGATCGGCACGATCTTCAAGAACCTGCCGGACTGGCTGGACCTGACGAAGCTGCTGCACAAGGCCGACTGGGTGTTCGCGTGGCCCGGACTGCACAAGGAGGTGGTCCAGCACGCGCCGATCACGCCGAAGGACACGCCGTACGCGGCGACGCTGACCGTCGATTTCCTCTATTCGCCGGGAACCGTGGCCCTGCTCGCGGCTGTCGTGGCTGGTTTCGCGATGGGCGCGAAACCCCGGCTGCTGCTGGCCACGTATCGCCGGACCCTGCACCAGATGCGGTGGGCGCTGGCGACGATCTTCATGATCCTCGCGATCGCGTTCGTCATGAACTATTCGGGTGCGACGCAGACCCTCGGTCTCGCGCTGGCGACCACCGGCGTGCTGTTCCCGTTGTTCTCCGCCTACATCGGCTGGCTGGGCGTCTTCCTCACCGGTTCGGACGCGTCGACGAACAGTCTCTTCGGGCCGATGCAGGTGATCTCGGCGCAGCAACTGCACGTCGACCCGATCCTCGCCGGCGCGACGAACACCTCCGGTGGCGTGATGGGCAAGATGATCTCGCTGCAGAACCTGTCCATCGGCGCCACCGCGATCGGACAGTCCGGACAGGAAGGCGCGCTACTGCGGCAGACGTTCCTGTGGTCGGTCGTGCTGACCGCCGTGGTCGGGGTGATCTCGCTGCTTCAGGCGACCGTGCTGAGTTTCATGATCCCGTCGTGACCGTGAATACTTTCGGCTTCGACCGTCATCGATCTCCGAGAATGTCCACAGTGGTCATCTGATCTTTACCGGCGACTGCTCTGGATGGATGAACACCTGGTTCGTTCACCGGAATGAGAACTACCGTTGTCCTCATGCCCATGACGCTGATCAAAGGAACTTTCCAGCTTGTCGGAGCCTCACCGGACGGCGATTCGGTTCGGTTCTATCCCGAAGATCCCCAGGCGACCAAGAAGGCGGGGCTGAAGGTCCGGCTCAATTCGCGGGGCGGGATGCAGTTGCGGCTCGACGCGATCGACGCGCTCGAAACGCACTACCAGGCCAGGGGAACCGGCGGGATGTGGCACCAGCCCGCGGAATTCGCCGACGCCGCGGCGGCGAACCTGCTGAAGGTCCTCGGCTTCAAAACAGTCCAGCGGAACGATCGGGGAACGGTCACTTCGTCGACCCCGATCAAGGTACCGGGTCACATACTGACGCGATTCGCCGACAAATACGGACGAGCGGTCGCGTTCGCCTTTCCCGGGCAACGCCCCGGAAGGTCGGCCGATCTTTCCAAGGTCAATCTCGACGTCAAAACGCTGAAGAACTCGGCGAACTACCGGCAGATCGCGGACGGACTCGTCTATCCGACGTTCTATTCACTGCTTTACCCGGATCTCCGTGACGCCTTGGCCGAAGCCGCCGTCCAAGCGCGCCAGGACGGGCTCGGGCTGTGGCCGCACGACGTCACGAACTCCGGGTTCAAGCTTTCGTCCCGGCGGCAGCTCGCCGACGAACTGGTGATCCTGCCGAAACTGTTCCGCAGGCTCGTCGACTACCTCGCGCTCGACGAAACCGGCGGAGTGTCCCTGACCGGGTTCTCGGACTTCCTCGATTCCCGCGACGACCGCCTGTTCACCGTCCCGGACGGGCACGCCACGGAATTCGAAACCCTGGTGAGCGTGAAGCGGCAGACCGTCGGCCTGACGATCGAACCCGAGCGGATCGTCTTCATCGAGGCCTGAACCGTGCCCCGTGTGGGCAAAAAGACCGTACCTCCCTCCCCTTCGGCCGTGCTCATCTGAAAGGTGGGAGAGGGAGCCGATGCAAGGACACGGTTCGCGGCGGTCGGAGGAGGCCGGCGGGCGGATGGAGACTGGATCGAAGATCGTCGACGCCGTCCGCGTCTTGGTCGTGCGCTACTGCCGGGCACGGATCGGACGGCGTTCGGGAAGCTACGACGCCGCCGACGAGGTCGCGAAGCACAGCTGCCGCGAGATCGCCGCCGGGGCGGCCGGGGTGCCCGCGCTGCTCACGTTCGCCTACGACGTCACGCGGGGGCTGGTCGACGACTTCCACCGGACCGCCGCGGAACTGCCGAACCCGCTTTCGGGGCTGCCGGGGCAGCAGCGCGAGATCATGGTGCTGCGGTCGCTCGTCGGGCTTTCCGCCGACGACACCGCGCTGGCGCTCGGCTGCTCCGTGCAGGCCGTCCGGCTGGCGCAGCACCGGGCCCTGACCACTCTGCGCCCCACCCCCGCCTGACGCGTTTCGTCCTCTGGATGCGGTAGTTGGTACACGCAAAAACCCCCTCCAGGGGGCGTAACGCGGGGAGTCAGGGGGTGCACGACG
>NZ_JBHXJK010000211.1:0-10206 GCF_042723255.1 Amycolatopsis thailandensis | reverse complement strand
GCCACCACCAAAGCCGCACTCCGAGCACTCAAACGACACCTCACCAACACCATCTACCAAGCACTCAAAACAGACTTGACATAGAAGCTTCTTTCGGGCCACTGGACGTCCTGAAAGCGGCTTTCGCGACCCGGCGCACTGAGCCACTGAACGCCCCGGGCCGCCGGACCGGCGCGATCCCGACACCATTAACGACACCCGCTTACGCGACTTTGCCGAGACCCTGGCGCTAGACGCAAGGAAGAGGGCCTTCATGTACCCGGGAGCCGAACCTGTCAGTGAGCGTGTACCGCTTCCCAAGCCGGAAACGGATCCGCGCCGGCCGAACCGGTCGCCAGGCAAGCCCGGAGCGAGTCCAGCAGCGCGTCCTTCTCCAGCCCCACCCCGATGAACACCAGTTCCTGCCGCGGCGCGTCCTCGACACCCTGCGGCTCGAACCGCGCGACCGACCCGGCCTGCGACCACAGCCCGGTCACCCCGGGCCGCGACGTCAGCGAGAAGAACCCCTTCGACCGCAGGACGGTCCCGAACTCCCCGGAATCGAGCCTGCCGAGAAAATCCCACAGCCGTTCCGGATCGAACCCCGAAGCAGCGCGGAAGACCACGCTGGAGATCCCGTACTCCTCGGTCTCCGGGACGTGGTCGCCGTTGAGTTCGGCCACCCAGCCGGGCGCTTCCCGCGCCCGTTCGACGTCGTAGCGCCCGGTGCCGAGCAGCTTGTCGAGCGGGACCCGGCCGTGCGTGGAGACGACGACCTCGGCGGCCGGGTTGAGCCGCCGCAGCACCGCGGTCAGCCGCGCCAGCGAGGCGGCCGCGACGAGGTCCGCCTTGTTCAGCAACAGGACGTCCGCGAACTCGATCTGGTCCATCAGCAGGTCGCTCACGGTGCGGGAATCGTCCTCGTACTGGTCCAGCCCGCGTTCGGTCAGGGCGTCCCCGGACGCCAGTTCCCGCTCGAAGTTCACCGCGTCGACCACGGTCACCATCGTGTCGAGCCGCGCGGAGTCCAGGAAAGAGAACGTCGCCGCCACGGGCATCGGCTCTGAGATCCCGCTCGACTCGATGAGCAGGTAGTCGAACCGGTCGTCCGCGCAGAGCCGCGACACCTCTTCCAGCAAGTCGTCGCGCAGGGTGCAGCAGATGCAGCCGTTGGTCATCTCGACGAGCCGTTCCTCGGTGCGGGACAGGCTGTTCCCGTCCCGCACCAGCGCGGCGTCGATGTTGACCTCGCTCATGTCGTTCACGATCACCGCCACCCGCAGCCCGTCGCGGTTGCCGAGGATGTGGTTGAGCACGGTCGTCTTGCCCGCGCCGAGGAACCCGGACAGCACCGTGACCGGCGTCGTCACTCTCCACCCTGATGGAAGTGCTTCATCAGCTTGCGCGGCACGAGTTTCGTCTCGCCGTTCACCTTGATCGGCACCAGATCCGGCACGGCCGCCTTCCACTGCGACCGCCGGGACCGGGTGTTGCTGCGCGACATCTTCCGCTTCGGGACGGCCATTACTTCGAGCCTCCCCGGCGGCCGTAGCGGCGGTGGAACTTCTCGACCTGGCCGGCGCTGTCCATGATCCGCTGGTTACCGGTCCAGAACGGGTGCGACCACGAGCTGATCTCGACGTTCACCACCGGATAGGTGTTGCCGTCGCTCCATTCGATGGTCTGCTCCGACGTCGCGGTGGACCGCGTCAGGAAGGCGTCCCCGGTGGAGAGGTCCTTGAACACCACGGGGTGGTAGTCGGGGTGGATTCCGGGTTTCACTGCGTTTCGTCCTTTCGGTTCGACGCGTTCACGTCGTGCTTCTCGGGGTCGGTTTCCGTGTCCTCGCACGGTTCTTCGTGCCATTCGCCGAACGGATCCGGGTAGCGGAGCCATTCCTGTTCACCGGCGGCGAGTTCGTCTTCGGTCAGCAGCGCCCCATTGAGGGCGGCTTCGATCTCGTCGGGCGTGGCCTGATCGGTGACGACGACCAGTTCCTGCGCGCGATCGCCGAACGTCGGGTCCCAGCGCAGGGAAGCGAGCGTGCGGCGCTCGGGGGAGACGTCGGCCCAGTCCGGCCCGCCGGGGGCGGCGAGCCACGCCCCCGCGTGCCCGACGCCGAGGCCGCCGCCCGCGGATTCGATCCACAGCGCCATGTCCGGCTGGCTCGCCACCCACAGCCGTCCCCGGGTGCGGACGACGCCGTCGAGCAGGACGTCGATGGCGTCGTGGAGACGCTCCGGGTGGAACGGGCGCTGCGAGGTGAAGGTGAGCAGCCCGATGCCGCAGTCGGTGTGCAACGGCGGTTCTCCGCGCAGCAGCGGTCCGTGCATGTCGGTGACCTCGCCACGCCGGGCGTCGGCCGGGACGGCGTCGAGCACGGTCTTCCCGTCCACCGCGGACAGCTCGACGCGGGGAAGCGAGGGCGCGACCCTGTCGAGCACCGCCGACGCCTTCGCCGCGGACCAGGCGTCCGTTGCCGAGCCGGCGAGGACGAGCAGGTCGGCGAACTCGACCTGGGACAGAGCGACCTGGGCGACCGTGCGCTCGTCCTCGGGGCTGGCCCGAATGTCCCGTTCGGCCAGGGTGTCGTCGCCGGTGCTGTCGGCGAGCCAGGTCGCACAGTCGACGACGGCCAGCACGGCCTGGAGATCGACGTCCTCGATCACCGGTCGCTCGCCGACGAGGACGTTGTGCAGCGCCCAGCTGACCGGCTCGGGCTCCATGGCCTCGTCGAGCCGAACCACGATCCGCCGCACCTGCGGCATCCGCGAAAGCTTGCGCAGCAACGGAAGGAGGTCTTCGCGCAGCGTGCAGGAGACGCAGCCGTGCGCGAGTTCGAGGACGGTCAGCTGGTCGCGGTCGCCGAGCCGGATCCGCCGCCTGACCACGCCGGAGTGGATCTGCCTCAGGTCGTGGTGCACGACGGCGGTGCCGGGTCCGGCCAGGCGCAGCCGCTCGGCGAGGTCGGCGTTCGGTCCCGGTGCGAGGCCACTGATCAGGACGAGGGGCACGCGGGGGTTGTCGGTCACTGAAGCTCCGGGGCGTCGAGGGCGTTCGGGTTCGGCTGTGTAGAGTAAATGAAAACGACAACCGATATCAACTCGGGAGGGTGTATGTCCGCCGTGTGCCAGGTCACCGGCCGCAAACCGGGCTACGGGAAGCAGGTGTCGCATTCGCATCGGCGCACGTCCCGGCGCTGGGAGCCGAACCTGCAGGCCAAGCGGTACTTCGTGCCGAGCGAAGGGCGCTGGGTCCGGCTGCGGGTTTCGGTGAAGGGCATGAAGACCATCGACAAGCGGGGGATCGAGGCCGTCGTGTCCGAGCTCCGCGCGAAAGGGGTGAAGCTCTGATGGCCAAGAGCACCGACATCCGGCCGATCATCAAGCTCCGCTCGACGGCCGGCACCGGCTACACCTACGTCACGAAGAAGAACCGCCGGAACGACCCGGACCGCATGGTGCTGCGCAAGTACGACCCGGTCGCACGCAAGCACGTCGAGTTCAAGGAGGAGCGCTGATGGCCAAGAAGTCCAAGATCGCCAAGAACGAGCGGCGCAAGGTGGTCGCCGCTCGTTACGTGGAGAAGCGCCGTGAGCTGAAGGCCACCATCGCGTCGCCGTCCGCGTCCCCCGGGGAGAAGGCGGCCGCGGTGTCGGCGCTGCAGGCGATGCCGCGCGACGCCAGCGCGACCCGGATCCGCAACCGCGACACCGCCGACGGCCGCCCGCGCGGCTACCTGCGGAAATTCGGGCTCTCGCGGGTCCGGATGCGGCAGATGGCGCACAACGGCGAACTGCCCGGCGTCACGAAGTCGAGCTGGTGAGCGCGATGGCCAAGCCGAACCGGGACCGCCCCGCCAAGCGTAAGACGAACTTGTTGCACGCCAACAAGATCACCGAGGTCGACTGGAAGGACGCCGATCTGCTGCGGAAATTCATCTCCGACCGCGGCAAGATCCGCGCCCGCCGGGTCACCGGGCTGACACCCCAGCAGCAGAAACAGGTCGCCACCGCGATCAAGAACGCCCGCGAGATGGCTTTGCTGCCCTACCCCAACGCGGGCCGCTGACACCGCCGGTCCGGGCGGTGCGACACGCCGCCCGGACCCCGGTTCCTGTGGAAGAATCGGCCGTATGACGGAGAACCCCGGACAGGCCGAGGAAATCGATCCCGAACTGCTGGAGCTGTGGGCGAAGGTGTTCGGTTTCGCCCGCTCGGGAGCGACGGCGGAGATCATCGCGTACGTCGACGCCGGCATTTCGGCGAATCTGACCAACGACCGGGGCGACACCCTGGTCATGCTCGCGGCCTACCACGGGCACGCGGACACGGTCGCGGCCCTGCTCGAACGCGGCGCCGACCCGAACCGCGAGAACGACCGTGGTCAGAGCCCCCTCGCGGGCGCTGTCTTCAAGAACGAACCCGAGGTCGTGAAGGCGCTCCTCAAGGGCGGCGCGGACGCGGCGGCGGGGGAGCCGTCGGCGATCGACGCGGCCAAGATGTTCGGCAACACCGAACTGCTGGCTCTGCTCGAAGGCTGAAGTGGTCGGCGGAGCTCGGGACATCGGATAGCCAAATGGCCCCGCGCCTGAACCCGCCTCCCCGAAGGCTCCGCTATCGCGGTGGCAGTGCACCTCGTCCGTCCAACGCGACCTAGATGCCGACGTGTGCCCTGCCGACGTCGATCGCGGTCGCGGGTTCACCGATGGATGCTGAGGCGGTTCTCACTCGGATCGCGGTCCGGGCCTCTGAATCCTTACACTGCCCCGCATGGATGACCCGCACTACCTCTCCGGCCTCGACCTGGCAGGCCGTCGTGTCGTGATGATCGGCGGCGGGACGGTCGCCCAGCGCCGCCTGCCCCGGCTGATCGGCGCCGGCGCGCGGGTCGAACTGGTCTCGCCGCACACCACGCCGTCGGTGAGCGCCATGGCCGACGCCGGGGAGATCGTCTGGCACGAGCGCCACTACACCGAGGGTGACCTCGCCGACGCCTGGTACGCGTTGGCCTGCACGAACGATCCCGAGGTCAACGCCGCCGTCTGCGCGGAGGCCGAAAGCGCGCGAGTGTTCTGCGTCCGAGCCGACGACGGGGACCTCGGCAGCGCGGTCACCCCGGCGTCGGGCAGGCACGGCGGACTGCTGGTCGGCGTCCTCTCCGGGGGCGAGCCGCTGCGGTCGGCCTCCGTCCGGGACAGCATCCTCGACGGCCTTCGCGCCGGCACCGTCGCGGACGGCCGCGTGCCGGACGCGCGTGACGACCTCCCCGGCGTCGCTCTGGTCGGCGGTGGTCCCGGCGACCCGGAACTGATCACCGTGCGCGGCCGCCGTCTTCTCGCCAGGGCCGACGTCGTCGTCGCCGACAGGCTCGCCCCGCGCGAGCTGCTCGACGAACTCTCGCCCGAGGTCGAGATCGTCGACGCCGCGAAGATCCCGTACGGCCGCGCCGCCAGCCAGGACGTGATCAACTCGACGCTGATCGACAGGGCCAAGGCGGGCAAGTTCGTCGTCCGGCTCAAGGGCGGCGACCCGTACCTCTTCGGCCGCGGCTTCGAAGAAGTCCTCGCCTGCGCGGAAGCGGGCATCCCGGTGACGATGGTCCCCGGCATCACGAGCGCGTTCTCCGTCCCCGCCGCCGCGGACGTCCCGGTGACCCATCGCGGCGTCGCCCACGAGGTCGTGGTGGTGTCCGGTCACGTCGCGCCGGACGACGAGAAGTCACTGGTGGACTGGCGGCTGCTGGCGAAGATGCGCGGCACGATCGTCCTGATGATGGGCGTCGAGCGGCTTCCGCTGTTCACCAAGGCATTGCTGGAAGGGCGGCCCGGGGACACGCCGGTGGCGATCGTCGAGGACGGCACGATGCGCACCCAGCGGGTTCTTCGCTCTACTTTGGACAGTGTGGTCGAGGACGCCGCCGCGGCGGGCGTCCGGCCGCCCGCGGTGATCGTCTTCGGGCCGGTGGCGGGGCTGGCTCAGCCTTCGGAGACGTAGAGCCAGTCGGTCCCGTCGTCGCCGGGGGTGTCGAGGTGCTCGGCCCTGGCCAGGCCCGCCCGCAGCGCCACCCGCTGCGAGGCGACGTTCCCCGGCCGGACCCGGGCGATCACGAGGTCGTCCGGCCGGTGGGCGCGCGCCCAGTCCACCGCCGCGCCGGCGGCCTCGCTCGCGTACCCGGAACCCCAGGCGGACGGGAAGAACCGGTAGAAGAGGTTCAGGACCGGCCCTCGCCGGAAGCCGACGATCTTCACCCCGCAGAAGCCCAGCGCCTCCGCCGAGTCGTGCCGCCGGACCGTCCAGTACCCGAAGCCGTACCGGTTCCACTGGTGCGACCAGCGGAGCAGCAGCAGTTCCGCGTCCTTGCGCGTTTCCAGCAGGTCCGAGGGGTTGTGCGCGCAGGCCTCCGGATCGGTGTGGAGGGCGAAGATCGCGTCGAGGTCTCCGGGCCCGGGACGGCGCAGGAGCAGACGCCCGGTCCGCAGCTCCTCGGCGCCCGTGTCCCGGGTCGGTGCCGGATCAGCGGTCATGGCACCGGGCCGAGAAACCGGCGATGGCGTCGGTCAGGCGGGTCGGGTCGAAGCGCAGCTCGACCGGGCTGCGGGCCTGGACGAACTCGGCCCCCGGCATGTCCGCGGCCAGCGTGTCCGCGTCGCCGAAGGGATGGATCGGGTCGCCCTCGTGCCCGATGACCAGGGCCGGGGTCTCGATCTTCCGCCGGATCGACTTCGGCGGCGCGATCCGGCCGAAGAGCACGCCGTGCAGGAGCGCGGCCATCGGCGCGGGCTCCTGGGACAGCGTGTCGGTGACGACGTCGACCCACTGGTTGCCGTGCGGGACGAGCTTCGCAGCCAGCGCCACCCCTTGCACGGTCACCGGCAGGAACCGGGCGGCCATCAGCAGCGGCGCGAAGGTGATCAGCCCGGCGACTATCGCGTTGTCCAGCACCGGCATCTCGACGATCAGGCCGAGCGCGCGTTCCGGCGCGCTGACCGCCACTTCGAGCGCGACGTTGGCGCCCAGCGACGTCCCGCCGATGACGGCGGCGTCGATCTCCAGGTGGTCGAGCAGCGCGACGGTCTGCTCCGCGAACGCGGGCATCGAGTACAGCCACGAGTCGGTGGGCCGGTCCGAGTCGCCGTGCCCGAGCAGGTCGAGGGTCACCGCCCGGAAGCCGGCCCGCGCCAGCCTGCGGGCGAGCGGCGCGTGCATCCGCCTGGTCAGCATGATGCCGTGGGTGAGCACGACGACCCGGTCGCCGGAGCCGAACTCGGTGTAGGCGAGCCGATGACCCTCATGGGTGAAAGACCCCGAGAGCTCGATCGGGCGTGAGGAACGTTCTCGCCGCCGCCCGGGGATGAGTGCGGGCAGGTCGGCGACCGCGGTGGCGCTGCTGGCCGGGCTCATGTCCCACCGTCCTTCGTCGATCGTCGGTACTCACCGGTAGTACTCGCTGGTACCAGGAAAGCATCTTGTGACCACCGTGGCACAGTGGCCGTTGGCAGCCTGTCAATCACATGAGTCAAGATGACCTCATGACCGCTACAGCTGACAGTCTTCCCGATCTCGTTTCGCTCAAGGTGGAGATCGACGGGCACGTCGCCGAAGTGACCCTGCTCGGCCCTTCCAAGGGCAACGCGATGGGCCCCGATTTCTGGCGTGAGCTGCCGATCGTCTTCCGCGCGCTCGACGCGGACCCGCAGGTGAGGGCGGTCGTGCTGACCGGGAGCGGCAAGCACTTCTCCTACGGGCTCGATCTGCCCGCGATGATGCCCAGCTGGGGCGAAATGCTCGGCGGCGACGCGCTCGCGGGCCCGCGGACGAAGTTCCTCGACGAGGTCAAGACCCTCCAGGCGAGCGTGTCCTCGATCGCCGAATGCCGCAAACCGGTCATCGCGGCTATTTCCGGCTGGTGCATCGGTGGCGGCGTCGACGTGATCGCGGCCGCGGACATCCGCCTGGCGAGCGCGGACGCGAAGTTCAGCGTGCGCGAGGTCAAGGTCGCGATCGTGGCCGACCTCGGCAGCCTCCAGCGGCTCGCGCCGATCATCGGCGAAGGGCATCTGCGGGAGCTGGCCTACACCGGCAAGGACATCGACGCCGCCCGCGCGGAGAAGATCGGCCTGGTCAACGACGTCTACGCGGACCAGGACACCGTGCTCGCCGAGGCGCGCAAGATGGCGGGCGAGATCGCCACCAACCCGCCGCTGGTCGTCCACGGCACCAAGAACGTTCTGTCGGCCAACACCGAACGCCAGGTCGCCGAGGGCCTGCGCTACGTCTCGGCCTGGAACGCGGCCTTCCTGCCCAGCAAGGACCTCGGTGAGGCCGTGCAGGCGTTCCTCGAGCGGCGCGCGCCCGAGTTCAAGGGAGAGTAGAAAGAACCGGCGGCCACCCAGGACCAGGAGGACGATCGTGAGCGCTTCGGAGGCATACCGCACGTTCCGCGAGGCGCGGGACTATCTGCAGGCCCATCGCGAGGACTACGAGACCGCCTATCGCGATTTCACCTGGCCACGGCCGGACGAGTTCAACTGGGCGCTGGACTGGTTCGACGTCATCGCCGCGGATCCGGCCAATCAGGAGCGGTACGCGCTCTGGATCGTCGAAGAGGACGGCATCGAGAACCGCTGGACCTATCCGGAGATGGCGCGCCGGTCCAACCAGGTCGCGAACTGGCTGCGCTCGCTCGGCGTCTCCCGGGGCGACCGGCTGATCCTGATGCTGGGCAACCAGGGTGAGCTGTGGCAGACCATCCTCGCCGCGATCAAACTGGGCGCGGTCATCATCCCGGCCTCGACCCTGCTCGGCCCGGCGGACCTCGCCGACCGGGTCGAGCGGGGCGCCGCGAAACACGTCGTGATCCGCTCGGTCGACGCGCACAAGTTCGAGAACGTCGACGGTGACTACACCCGGATCACAGTCGGCGAACCGGTCGAAGGCTGGCAGTCCTTCGTGGACGCCTACGAGGAAGCGGAAGACTTCACGCCCGACGGCCCCACGGCGGCGGACGACCCGCTCCTGCTGTACTTCACGTCGGGCACGACCGCGAAGCCGAAACTGGTGCAGCACACGCAGGTCTCGTACCCGGTCGGGCATCTGTCCACAATGTACTGGATCGGCCTCGAACCGGGCGACGTCCACCTGAACATCTCGTCGCCGGGCTGGGCCAAACACGCGTGGAGCAACGTTTTCGCGCCGTGGAACGCCGAAGCGACGGTATTCCTCTACAACTACGCGCGCTTCGACGCGGTTTCCCTGATGGCGCAGATGGAACGCTGCGGCATCACCAGCTTCTGCGCCCCGCCGACGGTGTGGCGGATGCTCATCCAGGCGGACCTGACCGTGCTGAAGACGCCGCCGTCCAAGGTGGTCGGCGCGGGTGAACCACTCAACCCCGAAGTGATCGACCAGGTCGAAAAGGCTTGGGGTGTCACGATTCGCGACGGTTTCGGGCAGACCGAGAGCAGCGTCCAGATCGCCAACACCCCCGGACAGGACGTCGTCCCGGGCTCGATGGGCCGCCCGCTTCCCGGCTTCACCGTCGCGCTGGTGGACCCCGTCACCGGCGAGCGCGCGCAGGAGGGCGAGATCTGCCTCGACCTCGACAAGCGACCTGTCGGGCTGATGACCGGCTACGCGGACGACGACGAGCGATCCGCCGCCGCCTTCGCGAACGGCTTCTACCACACCGGCGACGTCGGTTCGATCGACGAACGCGGCTACATCACCTACGTGGGCCGCACGGACGACGTCTTCAAGGCGTCGGACTACCGGATCTCGCCGTTCGAACTGGAAAGTGTCCTGCTGGAACACGAGGCCGTCGCCGAAGCGGCCGTGGTCCCGGCCCCCGACCCGATCCGGCTCGCGGTGCCGAAGGCGTACGTCGTCCTCACGAACGGGCACGAGCCCACGGCCGACACCGCGGTGTCCATCCTGGCCTTCGCCCGGGAACATTTGGCCCCGTACAAACGGATCCGGCGGCTGGAGTTCACGGAACTGCCGAAGACGATCTCTGGCAAGATCCGCCGCGTCGAACTCCGCGGACGCGAAAACGACGCCGCCGAGCGGCCGGCGGGGGAGTTCCGCGAGGAGGACTTCCCGCAGCTGAAGAGCTGACCCCGCCCCCGCCACGCCACACTCACGTGATCAGCCCCGAAACTCGCGTGCTTGAGGGCGGAACTCGCGTGATCAGAGCCGTGACTCGCGTGCTTGGAGACGGAACTCGCGAG
>NZ_JBHXJK010000210.1:0-10311 GCF_042723255.1 Amycolatopsis thailandensis | reverse complement strand
ACCAATTTTTTTTTATTTGGGGTGGTTGTTTGGCCCCCGGGGTTGTGGGGGGGGCCCCCCGACGCAACTAATCCCCCCCCGCGCCCACCCCTCATGACACAACGGTCAGGCGCTCCGCAGTACCGCCAGGATCTCCGCCTGCCCGAAGTGTTCGGCCCACCCCAAGGCCGATGACGAGTACAGCGAGTCCTTGAGCGAGGGATCCGCCCCCGCCGCCAGCAACGCGCGCACCGCGTCCACGTGCCCGCCCTGCACGGCCAGGTGTAGCGCCGTGACGCCCTCCCCGTGCGAAAGCCCGCCGAACGTCCCCTGACGGTTCACCGAAGCGCCCAGCTCCGCCAAAGTCTCGATCGCCGAAGCCTTTCCCTGAGCGGCGGCCCAGGTCAGCGCCGTGCCCCGGTAGACGTCGGCATCCACGTGAGCGCCGCGAGCCACCAGGGTCCGCACCGCCGAGGACCGGTCGTTCCGCGCGGCCCACGAAAGCGCCTCGTCGACGATTTCGGCCGGATCGTCGCCCGGCCGCCATTCCGGGAAACCGCTGTGCGGCCGGTGGAACTCGCGATGCGCGCCCGCCGCGGGGGAGAGCGTGCCGTCCGGTGCGAGCAGCTCGTCGAGCAGGTCCGCCCGGCCGAGTCCCGCCGCCACCCGGAGGTTGCCGGGGGAGAGGTCACGCGAGGCCAGCACTTCGGCGGCCTCGCGGTGACCCCAGAACAGCGCGACCACCAGCGGCGTCCCGCCGTCCCCGCGTGCGGGCACGTCGACCGGGGCGCCCGCGTCGAGCAGCATCGTGACCAGCAGCGGAAGCCCGACGTACCCGGCCTGGTGCAACGCGGTCCAGCCGTGGACGTTGGCCGACGCCGGATCGGCCCCGTGGTCGAGCAGGATCCGGCACAGCCGCTCGTCGCGGGTGGCGGTGGCCATGCCGAGCAGGTCGTTCCCGTTCTTCCCGTGCGCGTGGACGAGTGTGGGCAGGTCGCCGATCAGGCGCGCGAGCCCGGCGAGGTCCCGCGCGTCGATCGATTCCCGTGCCTGTTCGAAAGCGAGTTCAGCCGGTGAAGTCACGCTTCCGCACGCTACCGCCCACCCCCGACAAAAGCCGCCATTCCGTCAGCGGGATCCGCTCGTCCCCGGTGAGGACTTGCAGGCAGACGTGGTCCGCGCCGGCGTCCAGGTGCTCCCGCACTCGCGCCGAGATCGCGTCCTCACCGACGGCGACCAGCGCGTCCACGAGCCGGTCGGAACCGTAATCCTCTTCGGTGAAGCCGAATCGCCGCAGATTCGCCCGGTGGTGGGCCGCCTGTTCCAGGTACATCGAAACGTGCTTCCGCGCGATTTCCCGATCCGAACCCAGCACGACGGCCTGCTCGACGGCGAGGAAAGCCGAGGGGCCCATGATCTCCCGTGCCTGTGCGGTGTGCTCGACAGGGACGAAGTAGGTGTGCGCCCCGGCCGTGCGTTCCGCGGCCAAGGCGAGCATCTTCGGCCCCAGCGCGGCCAGCAGCCGCCGATGCGGCGTGTCCGGTGTGGACAGTTCCGCGGCGTCCATCCTGTCGAGGTAGCCGCGCATCGCTTCCAGCGGTTTCGTACCCGGGCGATGCCCGCCCAGTCCGAGGGTGAACCGGTCCGGGTAGGCCTCCGCGAGCGTCCGTCCGGCGGCCGCGGCGGTGGTCGGTTCGCGCTGGTCGAACCGCGCGATCCCGGTGGCGACCTTCAGCCGGGACGTCGCCGCCAGCAGCAGTCCCGCCTGTGTGAAAGCCTCCCGTCCCAGATACTCCCCGAGCCACAAGGTGTCGAACCCCAGCTCCTCGACTTCCGCGGCCGCCTCGCGGACTTCGCCGATCTCCTTGCCGTCGAAGGAGAACGTCCAGATCCCGACGCTCACCTGGTCACCTCCGCCAGTGCCGGGGCCAGTCGCTCCAACTGGTCCATGACGGCCGGGAGGTCATCCCCGTCGGGCGTTACGAGCACGGTGTCCGCGCCGGCGTCGACGAGCTCCTTGACCCGTCCCGCGATCCTCTCCTCGTCGCCCCAGGCGGTCAGCCCGTCCACGAGCCGGTCGCTGACACTGTCGATGTCGGCGTCCGTGTAGCCCAGCCGTTTCCAGCCGTTGAAATAGTGCGGGACGTCGTACCGCTTCATCATTTCGATGTTCTTCGCCACGTTCGCCCGAGCCTGTTCACGATCGCCGAGCAGGACCGAATGAGTGGGGATGAGCAGCTTGTCCGGCCCGAGGATCTCGCGGGAGTACGGCGTGTGCTCGAAGGGCTGGGCGAACGGGTGCGCGCCGTCGGCCCGGTCCCGCGCGAGTTCGAGCATCTTCGGCCCGACGGCGGCCAGGATCCGCGGGAACGGCACGGGTGCCGGGAACTCGGTCGCGGCCTCGTCCATTTCCGTGAGGTACGCGCGGGTCTGTTCGAGCGGGCGGTAGTCCACACCGGACTTCGCGGCCTGGAAGGCGTGCCCGATCCCGATCCCCAGCACGAACCGGCCGGGGAAGGCGTGCGCGAGCGTCCGCGCTCCGCTGTGCGCCGTGCGTCCCGGCCTGGACCAGATGTTGGCGATCCCGGTGCCGATCACCACTCGTCCGGTGGACGCGAGCGTGATGCCGCCGTGCGCGAACAGTTCCCGGCTGCCGGGGCCTTCACCGGCCCACACGGTGCGATACCCCAGCTCTTCCAGTCGCCGGATCGCCGCCAGTTCCTCGGCGGGCGTCGGATGGGCCATGCCGAGCGGCAGCCAGACGCCCACCGGTCCCAGCCGGTCCCGGGTCTCTTCGATCAGGTTCATTCGGTTCTCTCCAGCTAACATGAGGCAGCCTCCGGTTACCTCGTCGACTATACGGAGGCTGCCTCCGATTTGTCGAGGATAGGCTCGGTAGTGCGATGGACACCGAGAAGAAGCCGCTGCGGGCGGACGCCCGGCGCAACTACGAGCGCCTCCTCGAAGAGGCGAGGCATGCCTTCGCCGCGCACGGGGTCGAGGCCTCGCTGGAAGAGATCGCCCGCCGGGCCGGTGTCGGCATCGGGACGCTCTACCGGCATTTCCCGACGCGGGAGGCCTTGGTCGAGACGGTGCTCCGCGACAGGTTCGACGGCCAGGCCGCGAAAGCTCGCGAACTCCTGGACTCGCCGGAGCCGCTGGACGCGTTGAGGACCTGGCTCGCCGGGATGGGGGCGGAGTCGGCGCGCTACCGCGGCCTGCCCGAACTGATGGTCGACGTGCTCGACGACGAGACCTCGCCGCTGTACGCGTCGTGTCACGCCATGCGGGACGGCGTATCCCACCTGATGGAACGGGCGAAGGTCTCGGGCGGGCTCCGGGCGGACGTCACAGTGGACGAATTGCTGGTGCTGCTGCACGCGCTTTCCTGGGCCAGTGAACACCTTTCGGGTGACAAGGGCCTCGAACGCCTCGTCGATCTCGTTTTCGCCGGATTACGGGCGAGTTAACAATCCCCTGTCACCAGGTCTAAACTGCGGCGCAACCGGGCACAACGGCGTGACCGTCAACAGTGAGTCGCAGGCACAGACCAGATAGTGGGAGCCGTATCGTGACCAAGCCGAACAAGCCCGTCGTCCTCATCGCCGAGAAGCTCGCTCCTTCCGTGCTGAGTGTCTTCTCCGACGAGGTCGAGGTCCAGCATGTGGACGGCACGGACCGTCCCGCGCTGCTCGAAGCCGTGAAGACGGCGGACGCGCTGCTCGTGCGGTCCGCGACGAAGGTCGACGCCGAGGTCCTCGCCGCCACCACCTCGCTCAAGGTGGTCGCCCGCGCCGGCGTCGGGCTGGACAACGTCGAGGTCCCCGCCGCCACCGAACGCGGTGTCCTGGTGGTCAACGCGCCGACGTCGAACATCGTCTCCGCCGCCGAGCACGCCGTCGCGCTGCTGCTCGCGGTCGCCCGCCGGGTCCCCGCGGCGGACCAGAGCCTCCAGGGCGGCGCGTGGAAGCGCAGCGCCTACTCGGGCGTCGAGATCCAGGGCAAGACCGTCGGTGTGGTCGGCCTCGGCAAGATCGGCCAGCTGTTCGCGCAGCGGCTCGCCGCGTTCGACACCAAGATCATCGCGTACGACCCCTACGTCTCGGCCGCCCGCGCCGCGCAGCTCGGCATCGAGCTGGTCACGCTGGACGAGCTGCTGGAGCGCGCCGACGCGATCTCCATCCACCTGCCGAAGACCCCGGAGACCAAGGGCCTGATCGGCGCCGAGGCGCTCAAGAAGACCAAGCAGGGCGTCATCATCGTCAACGCCGCCCGCGGTGGCCTGATCGACGAGCAGGCGCTGGCGGACGCGGTGAGCTCCGGCCACGTCGGCGGCGCCGGCATCGACGTCTTCGTCACCGAGCCCACCACCGAGAGCCCCCTGTTCGGCCTGCCGAACGTCGTCGTCACCCCGCACCTGGGCGCGTCGACCGCCGAGGCGCAGGACCGCGCGGGCACCGACGTCGCGAAGTCCGTGCTGCTCGCGCTGCGCGGCGACTTCGTGCCGGACGCGGTGAACGTCGCCGGTGGCGGCACGGTCGGCGAGCACGTCCGGCCGTACCTCTCGCTCACCCAGAAGCTCGGCACCGTGCTGACCGCGCTCAACCCGAAGGCGCCCGCCTCGGTCACCGTCGTGGTCAAGGGCGAACTGTCCAACGAGGACGTCAGCGTGCTGCCGCTCGCGGCCGAGCGCGGCGTCTTCTCGGGCGTCGTCGAGGACCAGGTCACCTTCGTGAACGCGCCGCGCGTGGCGGAGGAGCTGGGTGTCCAGGTCGATCTGGTCACCGAGCCCGAAAGCCCCAAGTTCCGCAGCCTGGTCACCGTCCGCGCGGTGCACGCCGACGGCACCACGCTTTCGGTGTCCGGTTCGGTCACCGGCAAGGACGAGGTCGAGAAGCTGGTCGAGGTCAACGGCCGTCACTTCGACCTGCGCGCCGAGGGCAACGTGCTGCTGCTGGAGTACCCGGACCGCCCCGGCATCATGGGCCGCGTCGGCACGCTGCTCGGCGAGGCGGGCATCAACATCGAGGCCGCGCAGATCAGCCAGACCACCGACGGCGCGGACGCCGTCATGCTGCTGCGGGTGGACCGTTCGGTGGACTCGCACCTGCTGGAGCCGATCGGCGCGACCGTCGGCGCGCACACGATCCGGGCCGTCAACTTCGGCTGACCTGAAAAGCCTGTAACGAAAGCCGCGTCCCCCGGACGCGGCTTTCGTTACATGTCAACACGTTACCGGCGTTACAAGAATACTTCTCGCCGGTAGTCAGAGGGTTGCGAAGAGCAAGATTCAATAACGGTGAAAAATGCCTACTGAAGTCGGGCTGGTCCCCGGATAGGTTCTTCCGGCGAGGCCGAACCATCGCGCCGTCAAGGGCACGGCGCGGCGCCGGGGCTCACCGTCGGGGGTGTGTTCGAGCGGCAGGCAGGTTCCGAGTCTAGGCCTCGAGTGAGGGCACTTACTCATGAACAGATCCCGCGTACCCCGATGGGCCATCCGCTCGTCGGCCGCGGTCTTCGCCGCGTTGCTCGCGACGTCCGTGACCGGGGCGACCGCGGCCGCGCAGGACGTCCCTCTCGCGGACGGCATCACGCCGGCGAAGATCGACCGTAACGGCTTCCAGGGGAAGGTCGAGCCGAAGCTCAAGGCCGCCCAGGGGCAGATCACCGCCTTCGTCGAGCTGGCCAAGCAGCCCGCCGTCGACGCCTTCAACGCCGAGCAGAACAAGGGCGCCGGCAAGGAGAAGGCGAAGAAGGCCGCGAAGGACGCCAAGGCCGACGCCGCCGCGACGGTGAACTCCGTCGTCGGACAGCTCAAGGCCGCGGACGCCGGCACCCAGCTGGTCACCCAGACCTCCAACGCGGTCGCCGGCGCGGTCGTCACCGCCGACGCGGCGAAGATCCGCGAGCTGGCGAAGCGGCCGGACGTCGTTTCGGTCAAGAAGGTCGTGCCGAAGACCCGCACGAACTCCAGCGCGGTCCAGCTGACCAACACGCTCGCGTCGTGGCAGCAGACCGGCCGCTACGGCGACGGCATCCGCGTCGGCGTGATCGACGACGGCATCGACTACACCCACGCCGACTTCGGCGGCCCGGGCACGCCCGAGGCGTACAAGGCGATCAACCGCGACCAGGCCACCCCGGCCTTCCCGACCGACAAGGTCGTCGGCGGTGTCGACCTGGTCGGCGACGCCTACGACACGGGCAGCAGCGACCCGGCCCTGCACGTCCCGAAGCCCGACCCCAACCCGCTCGCCTGCGGCCACCACGGCACGCACGTCGCGGGCACGGTCGCCGGGTTCGGTGTGGACGAAGCGGGCAAGACCTTCACGGGCGACTACAAGAAGCTCAACAAGAAGAAGCTCGAAGCGATGCAGATCGGCCCGGGCACCGCGCCCAAGGCCCTGCTGTACGCGATCAAGGTCTTCGGCTGCGACGGCTCGACCAACGTCACCTCGCAGGCGCTCGACTGGTCGCTCGACCCGGACGGCGACGGCGACTTCACCGACCACCTCGACGTGGTCAACCTGTCGCTGGGCGGCGACTTCGCCACCCCGGACGACCCGGACTCGCTCTTCGTCCGCAAGATCGCCGCGAACAACGTCGTCCCGGTGTTCTCCGCGGGCAACGGCGGCGACCTCAACGACGTCGGCGGCGCGCCGGGCAACACGCCCGAGGCGCTGACCGTCGCCAGCAGCCGTGACGCGTCCGTCCTGCGTGACGCCGTCGAGGCCGTGGCCCCCGCCGGGGTCAAGGGCGCGAAGACCGGCCAGTTCAGCCAGAACTACGCGACCTACGAAACGCTCGACGTCACCGCGCCGGTCGTCGCCCTCTCCGCGGCCAACGCGGCGGGCTGCAACCCGTACTCCGACGCCGACAAGGCCAAGGTCGCGGGCAAGATCGTCTGGCTCGAATGGGACGACAACGACGCGACCCGCGCCTGTGGTTCGGGCGCCCGCTCGAACAACGCGCAGGCCGCCGGTGCCAAGGGCGCGCTGTTCTCGTCCACGCTGGAGCACTTCTCGGCCGGTATCGCGGGCAACGCGGCCACGCCGACGTTCCAGCTGACCGGCAGCGCCACCGCTTCGGTGCGCCCGGCGCTGACCGCCGGCACGCTCCAGGTCCGTATGACCGGCAAGGGCCGAGTGTCCGTGCCGACCTTCGACCAGTCCATTGTGGACACCCCGAGCTCGTTCACCTCGCGTGGCGGTCGCGGTCCGGCCGTCAAGCCGGACGTCTCGGCGCCCGGTGACTCGATCTCGTCCGCGCTGGCGGGCAGCGGAGCGGGCCGTCTGGTCATCTCCGGGACGTCGATGGCGGCGCCGCACACCTCGGGTATCACCGCCCTGATCCGTCAGGCGCACCCGGACTGGTCGGTCGAAGAGGTCAAGGCCTCGGTCATCAACACCGCCGGCCACGACATCCACGACGCTTCGGGCCGCACCTACGCGCCGCAGCGCGTCGGCAGTGGCCGGATCGACGCGAAGGCCGCGCTGGACAACCAGGTCCTGGCCTACGTCGTCGACAACCCCGGCTCCGTCACGGTCAACTTCGGCGTCGTCGAAGCGGGCGGCCCGGTCACCCTGACCAAGACGGTCAAGGTGGTCAACAAGGGCATCAAGCCGGTCGAGTACTCGGTGGGCTACGAAGCCGTGAACGCGCTTCCCGGTGTCGAGTACACAGTGGACAAGCCGACCGTCAAGCTGAGCCCGCGCGGTGTCGCGACGGTGAAGGTGACCCTGAAGATCGCCGACCCCAAGGCGCTCCGCAAGGTCATCGACCCGACCATGGCGACCACGCAGGTCGGCCTCGCCCGGCAGTTCGTGGCGGACGCCTCCGGCCGGATCGCGTTCACCCCGAAGAGCGGCACGACCGTCCCGCTGCGGCTCTCGGTGTACTCCGCGCCGAAGCCCGTCTCGTCCATCAACACCCCGGGCAACGTCAACTTCGGCGCCGGCCAGAACCAGGCCGTGCTGAACCTGACCGGCAAGGGCGTGGACCAGGGCACCGGTTCGCAGCGGTACCGCTCGCTGATCAGCGTGCTCGAACTCCAGGCGGAATCCCCGCAGCTGCCGGAGTGCGACGGCAACGTCACCACCGACTGCACCCTGAACCAGACCGCCAAGGGCGCCGACCTGCGCTACATCGGCGCGGCGTCGACGGCCCCGCTGGCCAAGGCGCAGGGTGAGCCGGAGAACGCGTTGCTGGCCTTCGGTCTCACCACCTGGAGCGACCTGGCCAACCTGGGCAGCAACACCTCGCCGTTCGTGGACATCGACACCACGGGCGACGGGCAGCCGGACTTCGAGACCTACGTCACGAAGGTGACCGCGACCGACGTCCTGGTGGCCGTCACGGTGGCGCTCAAGCCGGGCTTCCCGCAGGTGGACATCCAGCCGGTCAACGGCCAGCTCGGCGACGTCGACACGAACGTGTTCGACACCAACGTCGTCGTGCTGCCGGTGAGCGTCGCCGCGCTGGGCATCGACCCGAACGCCGCGTCGCACAAGATCAGCTACACGGTCGGGACCTCCGGGTTCTACGCGGCGCCGGGTGCCGGCTCGTCGACGATCGACTACGTCGGCACGCCGCTCGCGTTCGACGCACTGGCTCCCGCGTACACGGTCCAGGGTGGCGGCGACGCCGCGCTGGGCTACGTCGCGAAGCCGGGCACGGCGCTGGTGGTCAACCGCAACACGGCCGCGCAGGACACCGTCCTGGGCCTGCTGGCGATCGATCACCACAACGCCTCGGGCAACCGGGCGAACGTGGTGAAGATCCAGACGAACAACGGCAACGGCAACACGGGCGTCGACCGGCCGGGCAACGGCGGCAGGCACACCGGCCGTCAGCCGATCGGTGTGGGCTGACGCGGTAGTGCGGTAACCCGCGTTCGATGAGGTGAGGGACGCCCTGGCGGCATGCTTTCCGCCAGGGCGTCCCTTCTTGTATTCACCCTTTCGGCTGTCTCGCTCTGTGGGAGGCTCCGGCATAAGGGTGGTGCGGCTACGGCTACCGGGCTACAGCCGGTAACCTTCCGCTGCTGGCGTTTTCTTGCGGATGGGCCATCCGGACTGCCGGTGGCCTGGTCTACGGAGGTGTGTGGATGCGGCTCGCGGTGATCCCAGGAGACGGGATCGGGCCCGAAGTGGTCTCCGAGGCGCTCAAAGTGCTCGGTGAGGTCGTACCGACGGCGGAGACCACGAACTACGACCTCGGCGCCGCCCGGTGGCACTCCACCGGTGAGCTGCTCCCGGAGTCGGTACTCGGTGAACTCCGTCAGCACGATGCGATCCTGCTGGGCGCGGTGGGCGACCCGACGGTGCCGAGCGGCATTCTGGAGCGTGGCCTGCTGCTGCGTCTCCGGTTCGAGCTCGACCACCACGTGAACCTGCGCCCCGCCCGGTTGTACCCGGGGGTGCGCGGCCCGCTCGCCGAGGGCGGCGAGATCGACATGGTCGTCGTGCGTGAGGGCACCGAAGGCCCCTACGCCGGCAACGGTGGCCTGCTGCGCAAGGACACCGACCACGAGATCGCGACGGAGGTCAGCGTCAACACGGCGTTCGGCGTCCGGCGGGTGGTGACCGACGCGTTCAACCGTGCCGAGGCGCGGCCGCGCAAGCACCTGACGCTCCTGCACAAGACGAACGTGCTGGAGTACGCGGGTTCGCTGTGGTCGCGGATCGTCGAAGAGGTCTCGCTGGAGCACCCGGAGGTGACCGTCGCGTATTCCCATGTGGACGCGGCGATGATCCACCTGGTGACCGACCCGTCCCGATTCGACGTCATCGTGACCGACAACCTGTTCGGCGACATCGTCACCGACCTCTCGGCGGCGGTGACCGGCGGCATCGGGCTGGCGGCGAGCGGGAACCTCGACATCACACGGCGGAACCCGAGCATGTTCGAGCCGGTGCACGGCAGCGCGCCGGACATCGCGGGCCAGGGTCTCGCCGACCCGACCGCCGCGGTGCTGTCGGTCTCGCTGCTGCTGGACCACTTGGGACAGAAGGAAGCGGCGCGGCGGATCGAAGCCTCGGTGGCCTTCGACCTCGCGACCCGCGACCAGGCGTCGCCCGGTGCGACGCACGCTATCGGTGACCGGCTGGCGGCCCTCGTGTCGTCGAACGTGCGCCCGGTCACTCAGTAGTTCTCACGACGGGCTGAAGGGGCCCTTCGCCGCATCTCACGCGGTGAAGGGCCCCTTGTCGTTTCAGGCGAGGGGAAACTCGTGACTCGCGTGATCGGGGCCGGGACTCGCGTGCTTGGACACGTGACTCGCGTGATCAGGCACGGGACTCGGTGTTCCGCCCCTGATCACGCGAGTCCCGG
>NZ_JBHXJK010000209.1:0-10361 GCF_042723255.1 Amycolatopsis thailandensis | reverse complement strand
GTGGCAAGGCCGGTTAGAACCGTCCTAGCCACTCACGAGGCTGTCGGTCCGTGTGGGATTCTGACCGGATGAGGATCTTGCTCGTGGAGGACGAGCGACGGCTGGCCGAATCGCTGCGGGCGGGTCTGAGCGCCGAGGGCTACGCCGTGGACGTCGCGCACAACGGCCGTGACGCGCTTTGGTACGCGGCCGAGCATCCGTACTCCGCGATGATCCTCGACATCATGCTGCCCGGGATCAACGGCTACCGCGTCTGCCGTCGGTTGCGCGAACGCGGCGACACCACCCCGATCCTCATGCTGACCGCGAAGGACGGCGAGGACGACGAGATCGAGGCACTGGACACCGGCGCCGACGATTTCCTGCCGAAGCCGTTCTCCTACGGCGTCCTGCTCTCGCGGTTGCGGGCGCTGATCCGGCGCGGGGGAGCGACGCGCCCGGGCACGCTGCGGCTCGGGGATCTCGAACTCGACCAGGCGAGTCACACCTGCCGTCGCGGGGTCGCCGAGATCTCGTTGACCACCAAGGAGTTCGCGCTGCTCGCGTACCTCATGAAGCGGCAGGGCGAAGTGGTCACCAAGGCCGAACTGCTGGAGAACCTCTGGGACTTCGCGGCGTCGGCGACCGCGAACCTGGTCGAGGTCCACATGAGCGCGCTGCGGCGCAAGGTCGACCTGCCGTTCGGGGCGGAGACGTTCCGGACGGTCCGCGGCGCCGGCTACCACGTGGTGGGCTCCGGTGCCTAAGGCGCTGAAGTCGACCCGCTTCCGGGTCGCGCTGACCGCTTTCCTGGCGTCGATCATCGCGCTGGCGGTCGTTTCGGCGTGGCTGGTGCTCGATGCCCAGAACCGGCTCGGCGCGGGAGCGGTGCAGGTGGCGCGGGCACGCGCGGCGGCGATCGTGCAGTTGCTCAACACCGGCGCCGCACCGGCCGACCTGCTCCTGCTCGTCCGAGACTCGGCCTATGAGGTGGTCGACCAGTCAGGCCGGCGCGTCATCGGCTGCCCTGGTATGCGGAACGGCCTGCTCGTTCAAGCGGACAGCTACCAGCGTGGGGACTCCGTTTCGGTTCTCGAGGCGGGCGCCGTCGACGAGAAGATGGCGGGGTCGGTCGGCTGCCGGGGAGTGCTCGGCAGGGACGTCGAGACCACCGAGACGCGGGTGCACGTCGCGGCCGAGACGAGCGGTGACAGCAAGTACCGGATCTACGGCGCCGCCGTCGTCGACGAGTCCGGGCAGGCGGCCCTCGATTCGGTGCGCGTGACACTGCTGGCCGGTGTCCCGGTGATCGCGCTGCTGATCGGGGCGATCGCGTGGTTCGCGGTCCGCCGGTCGCTGCGCCCGGTCGAGGCGATCCGCTCGGAGGTCGCGGAGATCGGCGCGCACGACCTCTCCCGCCGGGTCCCGGCCCCGGACAGCGCCGACGAGATCGGCAAGCTGGCGGAAACGATGAACACGATGCTCGCCCGCCTGGACACCGCGGTCGCCCGGCAGGGCCGGTTCACCTCGGACGCGTCGCACGAACTGCGCACGCCACTGGCCTCCCTGCGGACCCAGCTGGAAGTGCTGCTCGCGCATCCGGACCGGCTCGACTGGCGCGACGCCTGCCGGAACGCGCTCCTCGACATCACCCGGTTGCAGGATCTCGTCGGCGATCTCGTGCTGCTCGGCAAGCTGGACAACGCCGAACCGGAACGGCTCACGCCGGTGCGGCTGTCCGAAGTGGTCGAATCCTGCCTCTCCGGACGACAGGACGTCCGCGCGGAGATCGACGGCGACCCGACGGTCCTCGGCAACCGCGGCAGGCTGGAACGGTTGCTGCGGAACCTGGTGGACAACGCGCAGCGCCACACCAGTACCGGTGTCGACGTGCAAGTGTCCACAGTGGACGAATTTGCCGTGCTGACGGTCACCGACGACGGACCCGGCATCCCCGCCGAGGACCGCGAGCGGGTGTTCGGCCGTTTCGTGCGCTTGGACGACGGACGAGCGCGTGACGACGGTGGCGCGGGCCTCGGACTGGCGATCGTCGCCGAGATCGCCCAGGCGCACGGCGGCACCGTCGAGGTCGCCGACCACGACGGCGGCGCCCGTCTCGTCGTCCGCCTTCCGTTCGCGGAAGCGCGAAGCTGAAGCCGTCTTCAGCTTCCTTAAGCTTCGGTTCAGCGTCCGAGCCCGAACCTACGGGCCATGTCCGATCTCTCGCGCCGCTCCTGGTGGCGGCCGCTCGGCCACGCCGAGTACCTGGCTTCGTCGTGGTTCCCCGGCCTGACCGGCGTGCGCGCGCTCGCCGCCGTGGCCGTCGTGTTCTTCCACTACGGTGGTCCCGTCGTGGACCGCCTTCAGGGCTGGATCGCGGTGCAGCTGTTCTTCGTGCTGTCCGGCTTCCTGATCACCACCCTGGCGTTGCGCGAAGAGGGCCGCACCAGCCGGATCTCGCTCCGCGCGTTCTACCTGCGCCGGGTCTTCCGGATCATGCCGGTGTACTTCCTGCTCCTGGCGCTGACCACGCTCGCGGTGCTGCTCGGCGGCGCGTACCAGAGCAGCAGGCTCGCCGACGCCATGCCGTACTACCTCGTCTTCGGCAACGAACTCGTCGACTACAACACGCCGTATCCGACGTCCTGGTCGCTGGGGGTGGAGGAGAAGTTCTACCTGGTCTGGCCCGCGCTGCTGGTACTCACGTCGTTCGCGCGCGGCGGGAAGACGGCGTTGCGCCTGCTGCTGGGCTCGTCGGCCGTTCTCGGGGTGGTGCTGTTCGCGTTGCCGCTGGCGCCGGCGCACACCTGGGCGAGCCTTTCGGTGCACTACTGCTCGCTGCTCATCGGCTGTCTGCTGGCGATGACGCTCCACCACCCTCGCGGGTTCGCCCTGGTCCGGCCGCTGACCAGCCCGGTCGTCGCCGCGGCGATCGGCTGCGGGTTCGTCGTCTTGCAGTTCTCCGTGGGCCCGTTGGCGAAGGCGCTCGGCGGGCACTGGCAGTTCGTGGTCCCGGTCTACGCGGTGGGCTCGGCACTGCTGCTCGTGGCCGTCGTTTCGCCGGGCCTGGTCCGGAACCTGCTGTCCAGCAGGCCGATGACCTTCGTCGGTGATCGTTCGTACGCGCTGTACCTGGCCCAGACCGGAGCGGCCGGCGTCACGGGCTGGCTGTTGCCCAGCGGTCTCGCGAAGGCCGCGGCGACCACCGGCGTCGCCCTGCTGTTCGCCTGCGCCCTGCGCCGCTGGGTCGAACAGCCCGCCATCGCCTACGGCCGGAAGGTGCTGGAACGCCGAACGCCCGCCGGGCCTCGGGTGGAGGCCACGGCGGGCGTGAAGTGAATCAGTGGTGGGCCGTCACCGCGGCGCCGTTTTCGCCCTTCTTGACGAAGAGCGAGCCGAGGAACGCGGCCACACCGACGCAGCCGGCGACCATGAACGTGGTGCGGATACCCGCCGCGTCCGGGCTGGCCGCCCCGGCCGTGGTGGTGCTCGCCGTCGCCACCGCGATGAACACGGCGGTGCCGAGGGCGCCGGCGAGCTGCTGCAGGGTGGCGAGGATCGCGCTGCCGTGTGAATAGAGGTGCTCGGGCAGCGAACCGAGGGACTCGGTCATCAGGGGCGTCATCATCAGGCCGAGCCCGCCCATCAGCAGGACGTGGATGGCGATGACCGCGATCAGCGGCGATTCCGCGCCGAGCAGGGCGAACAGCCACAGCGAGACGGCCATCGCGGCCGCACCGGGGATGACCAGGGGCCGGGGGCCGAAGCGGTCGTACAGCGCGCCGACCGGGCGGCCGAGCAGCCCGAGGACCAGACCGCCGGGAAGCACCGCGAGCCCGCTGACGAACGTGGTCGTGTGCAGGACGGTCTGGAGGTACAGCGGAAGCAGGATCGCCGCCGCGCCGAGCAGGCACATGAACAGCAGCGCCGTCAGCACCAGCGAGACGACGAAACTGCGGTGGGTGAACGGGCGCAGGTCCAGCAGCGCTCGGTCTTCCTTCTGCAAGCGCAGCTGGCGCCAGGTGAACACCGCGAGCGCCACGACCCCGACGACGATCGGCACCCACGGCGGCACCGGCTGGTGCCCGCCCGCCGACTCGCCGGACGTCGAGAGGCCGTACAGCACGCCGCCGAAACCGATGGCGGACAGGATCACCGACGGCACGTCCAGCGGCACCTTGCGGGTTTCAGCGTCCAGCCGCAGTTGCAGCACGCCGACCACCAGGGCGGCGAGGGCGAGCGGCAGCACGATCCAGAACATCCAGCGCCAGCCGAGCGAGGAGAGCACGGCACCGCCGATGGTCGGGCCGATGGCGGGGGCGACCGCGATGACGATGGTGATCGTGCCCATCGTCGCGCCGCGTTTCTCCACCGGGACCAGGCGCATCACCGTCGTCATCAGCAGCGGCAGCATCACCGCGGTACCGCACGCCTGGATGACCCGGCCGGTCAGCAGGAGCCCGAAGCCCGGGGCGAGCGCGCTGACCAGGGTGCCGGTGCTGAACAAGGTCAGCGAGGCGAGGAAGACCTGGCGCGGGGTGAACCGTTCGAGCAGGAACCCGGTGATCGGGATGACGACCGCCATGGTGAGCAGGAAGCCACTGGTCAGCCACTGCACGGTGGTGGTCGGGACCTTGAGGTCGACGGTCAGGTCACGCAGCGCGACGCTCAGGATGGTCTCGTTGAGGATCATCACGAACGCGGAGAGGACCAGGACCCCGATCAGGAGCCCGGCGCGTGCCGGTGCCCGTTCCTGGTCGTGGGTGGTTTCGGGCATGGTCTCGGTCATCTGTGTGGGGCTCCTGGAGGGGCGCGGTTCCGCGTGGGCCGCCTTCGGTGCCGGCAACGGTGGCAGCGAAGGCGAAGCTGATTCGGTGTTCAGTCTGCCTGTGCGGGTCGGTGCGTGTCACGTCGATTTCCGTAGTGAGTACGGTCACTCCGTTCCCGGAAGAGGTCGGAACCGCACGAAAGCGGAACGGAATTCCTGCTCCGGGGCGATAAAATTCGTGCCGTGACCAGAGCGATCACGGCTGATCAATGGAAATCGGTACGCCGCGCCTACCGGGTGACGGGCGCGCGATTCGCGGAAATGGTGTCCCGCGTCCCGGATCCGGGCGCGATGGTCACAACGGAGTGGACAGCGGCCGACACCGTCGCCCATGTCGCGATGATCGCGAAGATGTACACGGCGCTCGTACGGCCGGACGGTGCCCCGCCCTTGGACGCCCGTGGGCAGGATCAGATCGAAAAGACCACTGTGGACACGGTTTCCGTGTTGAACACCATGGTTTTACGGGATTTTCCCGAACGCGACATCGGCGTGCTGGTGACCGGGCTGCTCGCCGACATCGAGGAAGTGCTGCGGGTGACCGAGGACGCCGACCCGGCGACCCCGCTGGGCTGGCTCGGTGACTCGAAGGTCCCGCTGGCCGGTGTCCTCGCGCACCTGGTCAACGAACTCCAGATCCACGGCTGGGACATCGCCCGGGCGCTGAGGCTGCCGTGGACGATCCCGCCGGCCGACGCGGCGCTGTTCTTCGATCTCTTCATGGTCGGCGTGCTGACCCATGACACCGGGCACCTGCTGGACACGGACGAGCCGCCGCGGGAAAGGCGGATCGCCGTGGCCTTCCGCTCGGCGTACACGACCCCGGTCGTGCTGGTGCTGCACCGGGGGCTGGTCACGGTCGAGGAGCCCGGCGGGCCGGTCGACGCGCGGATCTCGTTCGACCCGCCGTCGCTGAACCTGATGATGTTCCACCGGGTCGGCCGGGTGCGTACCGCGTTGACGCGCAAGATCGTCGTCAGTGGTCCCCGGCCGTGGTTGTTGCCCGCCTTCCTGCGTGTCGTGCGTCTGCCTTAGGGCGAAGTCCGTGAAGGACTCCTTGAGGGACCCAGAGTCCCTCAAGGAGTCCTTCACGGAACTCCCTAGAGCGTCAGCGACCAGGTGTCGAGCTCTCCCGTGTCACCGGGCCCGTAGTCGGTGACCCGCAGCTGCCACTTCCCGCCAGCCGGGGACGACGCGCCGGGCACCGTGAACGTCCGCGCGCCGTTCCACGCCGTGCACACCGAACCGCCGCTGTACTTGAGCGGGTAGGCCTTGCCTTTCGGGTCCAGGAGCGTCACGCCGAGGTCCTCGGCACAGGTGTGCCGGATCGTCACCGAGATACCGAGCGACGTCGAGGCCTGTCCGGTGAGGGTCGAGGTCACCGGGCTGAACACCTGCTGATGGTCGCGGATCGCGAAGTCGGTGTCGTTGCTCAGGGTCCGGACGCCACCGTTGCCGGGTGCCGTCTTGGCGGACACGACACCGCTCGCGGGCGACAGGTTCCCGGCCGCGTCACGAGCCTTCACCGTGAAGCTGTAGGAGGTGTCCGGGCTGAGACCGGTCACGGTGGCGCCGGTCCCCGTCACGGAAGTCGCGAGCGCCGAGCCGTTGTAGACGTCGTAACCGGTGACACCGACGTTGTCGGTCGCAGCGTCCCAGGCAAGCGAGACGCTGTTCGACGTCGCGCCGGTGGTCCGGGCGTTACCGGGCGCGGTCGGCGCCGTCGTGTCGCCGCCGCCACCGGTCACCAGCTTGAGGTTCCACTTGTTCAGCGCTTCGATCACCGGCTGGAAGAGGGACATGTCCCCGTCGCTCGGGTTCTCCACGCATTTCGACGGGCCGCCGTCGTGCAGGCCGACCGCCTTGGTGCCGAGCAGCCAGCCGCCGCCCGAGTCGCCGCCGAGCGAACAGGCCGTCGTCCAGGTCAGGTCCTCGATGATCAGCCCGCCGCCGTAGTCGACGGACTTGTGCGTGTACTTCACCTCGCCGCACTTCCACTTCGAGGTGTTGCCGGAGTGGCAGACCCGGTCGCCGACCATGGCCTCGGCCGAACCGGTGACGGTGACGGCGGGTTCGCCCCAGGTGTTGACCGCCGCCGAGAGTTCCCAGCCGGATTGCGTCACCGCGACCACGCCCATGTCGCCTTCGCGGGCGTTGACACTGCGCGTCCCGCCGACGTTCGACGTGCCGATCCGGTTCTGCTGACCAGACGCGCCATAGGCGGCCTGGTCACGGTCGTTCGTGCAGTGCCCGGCGGTGAGGAAATGCTTGGCGCCCGCCGAATCGGTCGCGCCGAACCCGACCGAACAGTTGCTCTCGCCGCCCGGCCACCACGGGTTCCCGGTTTGGATCGTGCCGGCCTGCTGCCCCGGCGACGAACCGGTTTCGGTGATCCGCACGCCGAGATCCCTTGCCCGGGAGAGGAAACTCTCGGTCTCGGCGGTCTTGCGGGAGCGGTCGACCGACACGCCGACCTCGTTGTTCCGGACGTCGACGCCCCAGCCGAACACGCCGGGAACGCCGTCGCCGACCAGCGCGCGGACGGCCTCGTCGGTCCGGTCGAGATCGGCCTTGGTCCGCGACACCAGCCGCGGTTCGGCGCCGGCGGTCCTGGCCGCGTCGGCGTCCGCCACGTTCGTGACGGCCAAGGTCAGCTTGCCCGCGGCCGCGTCGAACCACTGCCCGGCGGAGCGGGCGCGCAGGCCGTCCGGGAGCGAGGCCGCCAGCCGGTGGGCCTCGTCCTGGGCGGCCAGCTGGGACTTCGCCTCGGAGACGGTGAGCCCGAAAGCGGTGGCCACGCCGTTCACTTCGGCGTCCGGATGGACCGGAGCGGGCGGTGTCGCCGCCTCGGCCGCCGGGCTGAGCCACAGCGCGACCAGGGCAAGGACACTCGAATAGGAACAAACTCTGTTGTGCCGTCGCATACGCACTCCTCGAATCGAAAAGCAGGTGCGCTGACGGTAATTCGCTCACCTCGCGGAATCGTAGGTCCGCGAGTCGTTAACAATTAAGAGTCCCAATCCCATTCGAAGCCGAATCGGCCCGGCCCGAAATTCAGTGCGATTCCGTGCACGGAATCGCTGCCCGGCTGGACTTCCGTCCACTCCGCGGGCTGCCCGTCCTGTTCGGAATAGCGGCGGCATCGAGCCGGAAGCAGGCCGGGGGAGAACTGGACCTCGAGTACGTATTCCCGGGCGGGCAGCCGGAACTTGCGTTCGTAGTTCGTCGCGTGCGGGAACGGCGCGGAGTTCGCCAGAGTGTGCTCCGTGATGACTGTTTCGCCTTTCGCGAGCGGCCGTTCGAAGAGCAGTTCCATCACGAGGAGACCGTCTTCGGGGCGGTGCACACTCCGGCCGGGGTGGCAGCCCCGTAACGAGGTCACCGCGGGCAGCGGCCGGTCGTGCTCGTCGATGTGGACGATCATCACCCACCGGTCCGGGCCGTCGGCTTCGGCGCGGAGCACCTGCCGCGACCGGAACGCGAGCTCCTCCTGGCCGGGTCCGACGGAGACGACGTCGTGCTGGCTGATCCTGGACAGCCTTTCGTCCCACCGGGTGTCGACCTCGCTGACGGCCGCGTCGATCCGTGACCGGTCCGGCCAGAACCGGCCGATCTCCGGGAGACCGTCGGCGCGGGCGGGCCACCGGCCTCGTGCGCGTGGCGGGCCGAGCAGCGCGGTCAAACTGCCGGGTGGCACTTCCAGCACCTGTTCGAGGTGGCGGAGTCCCAGTACCGAGTCCCGGCGCTCCGGGCGGCTGCGCCCGGACTGCCAGTAGCTGAGCGTCGCCGCGGTGATCGAGACACCGCGAGCGCGCAGATGATCACGCAGACGTTCAAGGCTGAGACCGCGCGCCCGGATGGCCTCGCGCAGCGCGCCGGCGAAGGTCCCGTCGTGCGGCAACTGCCCGGAGATCACGCGAGGAGCATAGATCCGGACAGCGGCGAATTGAACCGTTCGAGGCCCTGGCCAGGGCCGTTAACCGTTAACAGGCGCGTCGAACCGGCGGCGCGCGCCTTCGATGTGACCGAGGAACCGATGGGTCCAGTCGCACATCCCGTCGACCGTCGCGCGCAAGCCGTGACCCGCCTCGGTGAGGGTGTAGTCGACCCGTGGCGGCACGGTCGGATGCACCGTCCGCTCGATCAGGCCGTTGCGTTCCAGCATTCGCAGATTCTGGGTGAGCATCTTGTGGCTGATGCCCTCGATCTCGTTCCGCAGTTCGGTGAAGCGCCGGGTGCGGTCGCCGATCGTCTCGATGATCAGGAGGGCCCACTTGTTGGCGATGTCGGAGAAGATCTCCCGCGCCAGCGAGTCCGCCCGCATCACGTCCGCGTCGTCCGTCTTGCCGCTGAGCTGCTTGGTCACCATCAGGTTCCCCAGTCACGAAAAGGTGCGTTCTTCCAGGTCGTCGCACACTCTCCTACAGTTCCTGGGTAACCACAAGTGACCAATGGCAAGGAGTACGGATGAGCATCACCCTGGTGAATCCCGCGGGACTGCCGGAGATCCCCGCCTACCGGCAGGTGTCGATCGCGACCGGGTCGAAGCTGGTCTTCATCGCGGGGCAGGTCTCCTGGGACGCGGACGGCGCCGTGGTCGGCGAAGGCGATCTCGCCGCCCAGGTCGAACAGTGCTACCTGAACATCGGCATCGCGCTCGCCGCGGTCGGGGCCACGTTCGACGATGTCGCGAAGATGACCGTCTACGTCGTCGACTGGACCCCGGACAAACTCGCGCTGTTCCTCGAAGGCGTGGACCGGGCCGCCGTGAAACTCGGCGGCACCCCGGTCCCTCCGGGCACGCTGATCGGCGTCGCGGCGCTCGACGTGCCCGAGCACCTGGTGGAGGTCGAAGCGACCGCGGTCATCGACTGACCCTCACTGTCCGCGGGCGGCACGCCAGATCGGGCTGTCGACGTAGTGGTTGTCGTACTGCTTCGACGACGCCGCGATCTCCGACGGGTCGGCCTCGCCGCGGGCGACCCTGTCGAGCAGCCGGTAGTAGTCGAAGCGGGCCATGCCGGGCGTGAAGGTCACGAGGACGTCGGCGTCCGAGCCGGCGGCGGGCCCGAACGCGTGCGGCACCCGGGGCGGTACGGCGAGGAAGTCACCCTTTTCCAGCGTGTGCAGGGTTTCCTCGACGAGCACCTGGAGTTTTCCTTCCAGTACGAAGAAGAACTCGGTCGCGCGGGTGTGGAAGTGGGCCGGGGTGCCGAAGACGCCGTCCTTCAGGGTCGCGCGGTTCGCGGTGAAGCCCCCGTCGGTGGTGTCCGAGTCGGCCAGCAACGTGATGTCGCTGCCCGGCGCGTCGCTGACGATCTCGGCGTCGGCGGCCCGGAGCAGGATGGGGTCGAACATGGTGGCGTCTCCTTGGTTTTCCGTGTTCAGCAGGCTCGCTGACAGGACAAGCTTCTCCCGTCCGGAGACCATGATCAATGTGGAAAACCGCACTGATCGATAACTTGTGGATTATCGATCGGAGCCTTGTGCGGCAAGCGGGCGAGGCGACGGTGACTGCTGGGCCCGTGTGTCGCGAAAGCCACTTTCGAGACAC
>NZ_JBHXJK010000208.1:0-10546 GCF_042723255.1 Amycolatopsis thailandensis | reverse complement strand
CAGGTCTGACGCGTGTGAAGGCCCCCTTCCTTGCGCCTGGCGCAAGGAAGGGGGCCTTCATGTACCGCCAAAGCGGCTACCGGACCGAGCGCTCCTTGTTGGCGCGCGCGGAACGGGTGCAGACCTCACCGACGTCGACCGTCTGGCCGCGGTCGATGTAGACGTCCGCCAGCCCGACGAGCTTGCCCTTCGGCGACGTACAGGTCAGCTGGTACGCCTCCTTGGGGCCGTAGGTCGGCGGGATCGGCGCCTGGAACGACACTCCGCCGGTCCAGTCGTCCACAGTGGACGGGTTCGCCTGCGCGTAGTTGACGAGCACGGCCCGGTAGTCCCCAGCGGGCGGGTCGTACAGGATCGCGTGCTCTTCCGTGGTCGAACCGTTCGCCGACGACGACACCATGTTGCCCGCGGCGTCGAAGACGTACAGGTCCCAGTCGGTGTCCTGGCTGGCCCACTTGACGTCGACGCTGAACTTCCCGTTGTCCACCTTCGGCAGCCCGTCGACGTGGAACGTGAAGCTCTCCGACGTCGGGTCGGTCGGGTAGTTCGTGTTGGTCGCGGGGACGCCCGCCGGGTTGGTCACCGGGATGTTCGCCTGCACCGGCCCCTGCGGCTCGCGGCCGTAGCGGCCCGCGACGTAGGGACGGGTCGACGGGTTGATCGACCACGCGAACCGGCCGCCGGTCGAGGACAGCGACGAGTTCAGGTTGTCGGTCACGTAGATCGGCGGCTTCGTCGAGCCGTCCGGCTGCACCACCGGGGCGGTCGGCGTCTGGAAGGTCTTGTGCAGCTTCAGCTGGTGCCCCTTCGGCGCCGTGCCGATCAGCGTCGAGTGCGCCGCCGGGTCGGCGGTGTTGGCCAGCATGTCGACGAAGGCCGCACGGTTACCACCCTTGCCCGCACCGGCGGCGGGGGCGACGCCGGTGTACTCGGCGACGACACCGGCCTGGAACGGCGGGTGGAACTCGGTGTTGCCGATCTCGAAGGTGAAGCCCCAGCCACCGGTGGCCCAGTACGACCAGTCCTCGGTCGAGCCGGTCGTGTCGTAGAGCGCCCACGACGGCTGGCTGGTGTATCCGTTGCGCGAGGCCATCTTGTCGCCGAGCGCCTTGTACGCCGGCTCGTCGAGCGGCGGGCGGACGGCGGCGACACCCGGGACACGCAGCACCAGGTTCGAGAAGGTGTGCAGCGTGATCAGGTTGGTCACCTGGCGGTTGGACACGATCGAGCGGATGTTCTGCGTCTCGGGCTCGGAGAACGGGCCGGAGCCGCGGAACGTGTCGCTGCGCCACAGGGTCGACGCGCCCGCGCCGCCCCAGAAGCCCGCGTAGTTGCGGTTCGGGTCGGTGCCGCGTTCACGGCCGCCGGGGTTGGCCTTGCAGACGCCGGTCGCGAATTCCTTCGGCGAGTCGTTGACGTTGCAGTTCTTGCGCTTCATCTCGTAGTCGAAACGCGAGAAGTCGCCCTTGGGCTCGGCCTCACGGGAGATTTCGAAGCCGTCGGCGTTGACGATCGGCACGATGATGTTGCGCGTCCGGCCGACCAGACCACGGATTTCGGCGTTGTTGCCGGTGTAGCCCTTGACCAGCTCGATCGCCCATTCCATGGCGTGCTCGCCCGCCGGCCACTCCCGGGCGTGGTGCACGCCCATGGTGAAGTTGACCGGTTTGCCGTCCGTGATGTTCTTGACGTCGGTCGCGATCTCGAGACCGACGACGTCACGGCCTTCCCAGGTCGGCTGCGGCAGCGTGAACGCCGTGACGAGCTTGGGGTTCTTGCGGGCCAGTTCCTTGACCTCGAACTGGTAGTCGTAGAGGTGCCGGTAGCTCGTGCGCCCGGACGGCAGGGTGGAGCCCGGCGTCTTCGCGGCGTACTCGCGGTCGGTCTTGGCGTTCTGGATCGACCTCGCCGAGAGGTCGGCGTCGACCACCTTCGACTTGAAGCCGTTGTCCGCCAGTGTCTTGCGGTCGGCGTCGTTGGCGAGGACGACCTCGACGCCGGTGGCGTCGGCCTTCTCGGTGACGTCCAGCCCGAGCCGGAGGAGCTTGTCCTTGTCCTTCTTGGCCGGGGTCTCGACCCGGACCAGTTCGGCGCGCTGCGGCGCGGGCGCGGCGCCGGTCGGTGTCCCCTGCGGCGTGAGCGCGAGGAAGTCGACCCCCAGTAGCGCGTCGCGCGTCTGCCCGTCGTACCGGCAGGTCTGCACGACCAGCTTCTGGCCCTTCTTCACGAAGCCTTCGGCGAGTTCGTGACTGCGCAACGCGGCGGACGCGGCGACCACGGCACCGGTCGCCTGATCGAAGACCGCGAGGTCCCAGTCCCCCTCGGCGCCGCCACGAGGCGCGAGCCGCGCCTGCAGCAGACCGTCTACTGTGGACGTGAACTCGCGGC
This sequence comes from Amycolatopsis thailandensis, assembly GCF_042723255.1. Classification (NCBI taxonomy): domain Bacteria; kingdom Bacillati; phylum Actinomycetota; class Actinomycetes; order Pseudonocardiales; family Pseudonocardiaceae; genus Amycolatopsis; species Amycolatopsis thailandensis. The sequence continues at coordinate 8,158 of NZ_JBHXJK010000208.1, read as the reverse complement.
GATCGGTGCCGGACGTGCCCGGCTTCTGCAACGAGGCGAAACAGGACCGCGGTACGGCCTGATTGGCGCGCACCACGTTGTCCGCGGCCCCCGCCGTCGTGGCCGACGGAAGGGCCACGAAGGTGCCGGCGAGCACCAGTGTCGCCGCCGTCCATCCCGCTCTTCGCCGGTTTGGTGAATACCCCACAGACTGACCTCCTTGGACAGTCCGGTGACCGGGTGAGGTCACCGGTAGCGAGACACTAGACCCGGGACCCCGTCCGAGGGACCCGCCACAAGTCGTCTGCACCCCTTTCGGCCCAACGATCTCACCGAAAGTGCAGGAACGATCACCACGACCGGACACCGTAGAATGGGACTTCCTGTCGATTCCGACAGGAAGACCTAAGAAAACCTTCAGGTTGGACGGTTACCTTTCCACCATGACGACGTCCCAGGTCACCGCCAGGTCCCCGCTGGCACTGCTGGCCGCCGTGGGCTCGGTCGCCGGCGGCGCGCTGCTGATCCTGCTGTTGCAGGTCCTCCCCGCCACCAGCGGCATCAGCCCGGTCCGCCGCACCATCAGCGAGTACGCGCTGAGCGAGAACAAGTGGATCTTCGACGTCGCGGTCCTGCTGGTCGCCATCGGCTCGGCGATCGGCTTCGGCGCGCTGATCCGCCGTAAGCACCTTCCCGCGCTGTCCGCGGCGTCGGTCTTCTGCGCGCTCTGGACGGTGAGCCTGGTGGTGATCGTGGCGTTCCCGAAGAACAACTGGGCGATCGGGCCGAGCACAGGCGGCACCGTGCACCGGATCGCGAGCGTCGTGGCCTTCGTCTGCCTGCCGCTGGCCGTGTGGTTCGCCGCGAAAGCCGTTTTCCCGGCCTCCCCCGCTCGCCGCGCGGTGACGCGGGTGCTCGCGCTGGCCGCGCTGGCCTGGTTCGGCGTGATCCTCGGGGCGATCGTGGTCTCGATGAACGGCGGCAGGCCGTGGTGGCAGGCGATCCCGCTGGGGCTGGTCGAACGCGCGATGGCGCTGACCGGGCTGATCGCGCTGGCGTCGCTGCTCATCCCGGCCCGGGTGGCGGCCCCGGTCGCGGAAGAGGCCGAAGCGCTACGGGTCGCGTCCTGACCGCCGAACACCTCGCCCGTATCGCCCGCGGCTGGGACGAAGCCGCCGACGGGTACGAGGCCTACTACGTCCCCCGGTTCGCGCCGTGGGTCGACGCGGCGGTGCGGGCCCTTCCCGCGGGCCTGCCCGACGGCCCCGTCTTCGTTCCCTGCTGCGGGACCTTCCCGGAACTCGACGCGCTCGCCGCGCGATTTCCGGGCCGCGAGATCGTCGGCGTCGACCTGTCCGCGGGCATGGCCGCCAAAGCGCGAAAGCGGGCCGCGGGCAACGAACTCGTCCATGTCGTCGAAGGCGACGCCTCGGCACTGGAACCGGCCTCCGCCGCCGCGATCGTCTCGGTCTTCGGGCTCCAGCAACTGCCCGAACCCGACGCCGCGCTCCGGTCCTGGGCAGGCGCGCTACGCCCGGGTGGCCTGCTTTCGGTCGTCTACTGGCCGCACAGCACCGAACCCGGCGGGCCGTTCACGGTGCTGTCCGACGTCCTCCGGGAACGCGTCCCGGCCGGAGACCGCTCCTGGGAAGAGCGGCTCGTCCCCGCACTGAGCGACTTCGTGCTGGAACGGGACGAACCGTTGTCGTTCCCGATGGTCCACCCCGACGCGGACACCTTCTTCACCGCGCACACCCGGTCCGGGCCGATGCGGCCGCTGGCGAGCATGCGCGGTGAAGGGTTCATCGCCGCGCTACGCGAGGAGTTCCTGCGAAGGGCCCCTGAAGGGGAATGGCGGCACCGTCCGCTTGCCCGGCATATCGTCGCGCGGGCGTGAACTCGTCCTCGTCGGCGTCCTTGCGCAACCGCGCGGTGCAGACCGAAAGGTGCACCACGTTGGCGCGCTTGTGATGGCGGTACACGTGGACGTCGGTGGCGAAGCACGCCGCGGCGAGCAGGGCCCGCCGCTGTTCGATGCGCTCGTAGCCGACCCCGGCGGGGCAGAACACGGTGACCTCGACTTCGTCACCGCGCGGTTTGGTCCACAGGATCACCGGCAGCTTGCCGTCGAGCGTGCACACCCGCGCCCGGGCGAACCCGGTCCGCAACCGGTGCTGCACGACGATCGAGCGGAGCCTGTCACGGAGGGCGCGCCGCGCCGCTTTCCAGTAGAACAGCCAGTTCGCGACGCCGAACAGCACGACCGCGGCCCAGATCGGGCCTGCCGTCTCGAACAGCGTGAACAACGCGTACGGGAGGACGAGCAGCGCACCGATCTCGTACCGCCAGTGATAGAGGGCGGCGAACGGGTTCGGCCGCCTGACCACCGTGACCTCCCTGGCCAGCTCGGCGATCGCCTGGGGTTCCTGCCAACGGCTCATGACCTTCCTCCTGTCCGACCGGCGGTCTGTTCGGCGGCCACCGCCGCCGCGGGAATGGAGCGGACGACACCGGCACCGGCGCAGTCCGGGCAAACGGCGTCTTCGTAGGGCCACCACCCCGTGCCGCCGCACGGTTCGCACGCGTGCACGGTGTTCCAGCGGGGATCGCGGTAGACGCGGCGCCTGCTCCCCTGGACGCGGATCACCTGCCAGCCGCGCGAGGCGGCGCGGGCGTCTTCGCCGGTCGCGAAGAGCCATTCGCGGAAGCGCTGAAGAAGCCGATCGAACCAAGATCGGGGTGTTGACGTGTGGTTCTCGTGGTGGGACATGGAGTTCACCCCCGATACTGCGGAGCGCGGACTCGGGTCGGCACACACGACGCCTACTCCGGCATTCGTGTGGCCCGCAGACGGCTCGAGCCGGTTCGGATGCGCAGCGTCACAATCAGATGGCTGACAGCATCCGCTTTCCGGTCGTGCCCGGGTCGCACCGGCCCTGGCCGCCGGGCGGGTCGCGCACCCTCGGACCTGGTACAACAGGTCCCGTCGCGCCCTTTCCCACGTTGTGACACGACGTTGACCGACGCGCCAGCGCGGTCCGATTCGCTTGCTGTACTCTCGCCGTTGTGTGCACGTTCAGTCACCGCCCTACATTGCCTACCCGAGGTAGGTAAGCCCGTGTCTAGTGCCTACATGAAGCCTACATCGACCGGGGGACGGCCGGTAAGCCCCGATGCGGAAACCGTTACCGCGTCGGATGTCGGCCGTGAGCTGCGAAGGCTGCGCAAGGCCGCGGGCGAAACGCAGGCGGAAACCGCCAGGATCATCGGCGTCACCAGGGCGAACCTGACCCAGTGGGAGACCGCCAAGTACCTGCCGTCGGCGCACAACGCCCGCCAGCTCGACGACCACTTCCGCGCCGCGAACGCGCTGTTCAAGCTGGTGGAAAAGGCCCGATCACCCCAGGAACACGCCGCGCCCGCGGCCGGCGACGCCGGCGTCGTCGACACTTCCCGTTCGCTGCTCCAGGTCTTCCACACCGTCGGCGCGAAACTCGCGGAGCACCTGATCCACGACGCCGACGGCAAACCGCTCGGCTGGCGGCACAACCTGCAGAAGAACACCGGGCCCAAGGCGCTGAGCACCGCGTACGGGATCAACACGATGCTGGTGGTAGGCGATCCCTACATCGACCTACACACGCTGTCGGAGGATCTCTACCGGCTGCAATCGGCGCACGGCTGGCGAGGGCGCGCCGGGGGCAAGCGACCGGAGACCACCGCGTCGGTGGTGGACGCGCTCTTCCGCACCAGCACCTTGTCCGCCGACGAAGGGCTGGAACGGCTCGAAGGGTCGCTCGACCCGTACAGCCGGACCCGCCCGTACCTGTTGTCCGCCGTGTTGCACACGGCGGTCCGGCTCCGGCCGGACGCCCCGCTGACCGACCGGCTGATCGACGCCCTCCTGGCGGCCCGGCTCGACTTCGACGGCTCACGCCTGTGGCCCGAGAAGAACGAAGCCGGACTCGTCGCCCCGGAGGCCTCGGTGGTCCACACCGCGCGGTCGGTCGTCGCTCTGCGGGACGTCCTGCGCAGCCGTGAAGATCGCAACGACGTCCGTGAAGCGGCCGACGAAGCCACACAATGGCTCATCGACCGGTCGCACTCGGACGACGGCGTGGCCGAGGACCTGGAAAGGCCCCGGCCCGACGGTGAAGGCACGACCCGGATCATCATCCGCCACTTCACCGCCGCCTGGGTCGTCCAAGCACTCGCCAACGCCCCCCGCCTGCCCCTCCCCCGGCTCAACCGGGCGCTCGGAACCCTTTGGGAGCGCTACGACGCCGATCAGGGGCTCTGGGTCTGGGGCAGTGGCGACCTGCCGATCTGGCAAACGCTCGACGCCGTCACAGCCCTCCGCGCGGCCGCCCTCGCGGTGGCCGTACCCCCGCTCAGTCCTCCAGGAACTCCATGATCGACTCCCCGCCCCCGACCCTCGTCGCCGCTCCGGCCGGCGAGGCGGACCTGACCTGGCTGCGCATGGTGGCGCACCGGGTCCAGGACGCCCCGGGCGCATTTCTCGCGTGGCTCGAAGAAATCCTCGGCGACGAAGAAGCCGTGCGCGCCGCGGCGAAACGTTCCTACTGGCATCCCAACGGCTTCGCCAAAATGGTGCTGCACGCCTCGGCCGATTTCCGGATCCGGCTCCACGTCTGGCCGGAGTCCGAGGAACCGTCCCGCGGTGAATCCAATCCGCACAGCCACCGCTGGGAATTCGCCTCGGCCATCGTCGCGGGCGAAGGCCTGCACATGGTCGAATACCGCGAAACGACCGAAGTCGGCAAGGCGCACGACCGGTACCGCTACGGCGCCGATCCGGCGAACCCGGCCGCGTTGCTCGCGGACGGCGAAGCCCGTCTCGCGGTGGAAAAGACTCCGCACGTCCGACGTGGCGACGTCTACGCGTGCGACACCACCGTCGTGCACACCGTCCGGCCGATCGCGGCGGGCCTGACCGCGACGGTGGTGATCCAGGGCCCGCACCGCACCGGCACCACCGTCGTCTACTGCGAACCCGGCCAGACCGACGACCAGCCCAACGGCGAACTGACCGAAGCCGACTTCCGCGACCTCGTCGGCGCCGTCGCGAAAGCGGTGGCGTCATGCCCCTGATCCGGCCCGCGCCGCGCCGCGGGATCCTGACCGACAGGGCGATCCGGCGCGCGCAACGGAACGGGGAACTCTCCGTCACCCCGTTCGACCCCGGTCTCGTCCGCCCCGCCGCGATCAGCCTGCGGCTCGGCCGTGAGGCGTTCGCGCTGGAAACGACCGGAACCGTCGACATCGCCGACCGGAGCACGTATCCGGAACTGCGACCGAAGGAACTCGACGCCGAAGGCAGGCTGCGCGTCGAGCCCGGCGAGGTCGTTCTCGCGCCGACACTGGAGAAAATCGGGCTTTCGGAGAAACTCGCCGGGCTCGTCGACGGCACGAGCGACTACGCGCGGCTCGGGATCAGCGTCGTCCTGTGCGGTCAGGTCAGCCCCGGCTTCGGCAGTGAGAAAGGTGCCGTGCTGACCCTGGAGATCGTGAACCACCTGCGGCATCCGGTGCTCCTGCACCCCGGCACCCGGATCTGCAACCTGATGCTGTTCGCCACCACCGGCAGCGACCAGTCCTACGGCGCCATGCCGAACAACTACTCCAGCGACCACACCGTCGCCCCGTCCCGATTGGCGGACCATGTCGGTCGTAACTGAACTCTCGCCCGTCGGCGACGGCGTCCACCTCGGCGAACTCGGCGAGCACGCGATCCTGGAGCACATCCTGCGGCCACGCTACGGCGGTGTCCGCGGGTTCGGTGACGACTGCGCCGTCCTGGACGCCGAAGAGGGGCTTCTCGGCGAACTGGTCGCCACCACCGACAGCTGCCCCACCCCGCTGGTCACCAGCCTGGGCGAAACGGATCCTTACCACGCCGGCTGGCTGCTGGCGACGATCAACCTGTCCGATCTCGCGGCGGCCGGCGCCACCCCGCTCGGGCTGGTCGTCAACTACACCCTGCCGAAGACGACCACGGCCGGCGAGTTCCGGCGGCTCCTCGACGGTGTCGACGACTGCGCGAAGACGCACGGGACCAAGGTCGTCGGCGGTGATCTCCGGGACGGACCGGTCCGGCAGCTCACCGCGACCGCGATCGGCCGGTGCGTTCCCGGCGGCAGGCTCGGGCGCGCGGGCGCCGCGGCGGGCGATCGTCTGCTGCTGGTCGGTTCGCCCGGCTACCTCTGGGCGTACGCGTTGCTCGTCGAAGAGCAGGCCCGGCTGCCCGAGGCGATCGTCGCCGGGATCCGTGAGCGCGCCTTCCGTCCGATGGCCCAGGTGGCCGCCGGGAAGGCACTCGCCGCGGCGGGGCTGGCACGCGCGGCGATGGACGTGTCCGACGGCCTCTTCCCGACCGTGCGGACCCTCTGCGGCGCCAACGGTCTCGGCGCGCGGATCAGGACGGACATCCACCTCGACGACGCGCCCGCCGAAGTCTGCGCGCAGTCGGGGCTCGGCCGGTTCGAGCTCGCGCAGGCCTGGGGCGACTGGACGCTCGTGGTCGCCGTGCGGCCGGAAGACGTCGAGCTCGCCAGGAAGGTTCTCACCGAGGAAGGCGTCGCGGCGCAGGAGATCGGCATCTTCGCCACCCGCGAGGAAGGCATCTCGCTGGACGACGGTGAGAAGACCGAGCCTTGGAACGGGATCGCGCAAGAGCGGTTCTCGCCGAGTTCGTGGCATGGCGGCGACCTTCCGAAGCTGATCACCGAGGTCCTCGGCAGGCGCGCGAGCTGATCGGCGGGGCGCGGAAAAGTCCATTCCGCGCCCCGCTTTCACCAAAGGGCGCCTCGACGGACATTGACAGCGTCGGCATTAATGCCGTTCGGTGATTCCATAAGATCACGTAGAGTTTCCCGCTCACCATGGAAACACGTCCGAGCGCGGAACACACCTGTCGTCACGCGTGGCCACGAACCCCACCGGGAAGGGACGAATGGACCAACCACCAGGAAATCCCCGCACCCGCCTGTCGCCGTGCGTCAGCAAATCGCCGGTTCGCCACCCTTGGGAACACCCATTCGGCCCAGAAGCTTCCTGCTAGGATAAAACATAGGATGTTTGGCCGGATTTTCCGCCACGTGAGCATAATGTCCATTGCGCATACGGGGGTATCATGAAGTTGCGTATACTTGGCCGCCTTTCCTTGACTTCGAACGGTGTTGACTACACGCCGACGGCACCCAAGTTGCGACACCTTCTCGCTTTGTTCATGATTAATTCCAACGAAGTCGTTTCGGTGGACTGCTGCATCGACGAACTGTGGCCGACGGACCCACCCAAGAGTGCTTTGTCGACGCTGCAGACCTATACCCTGCAACTACGCAAGATCCTCCGGTCCATCCCGGCGAGCGCCGACTCGCCCGACGCGACGCTCGAATTGCGCACCAGGCACCAGGGTTACCAGCTGGTGGTACCGAAGGAATGCCTCGACAAAGAACTGTTCGACAGGCAGGTCGAGGCGGCACGGGAAGAACTCGGCATGGACAACGTGTGCCGGGCCGCCACGTTGTTCCACTCCGCGTTGCGGTTGTGCGAAGAACCCGTCCTCACCGACGTCCGGATGGGCCCGTCGGTGGCCGCCTACCAGCTGGAAATCAAAGAGACCAGGTTCAGCGTCCTCGGCGAACGCATCGACGCGGATCTCCGGCTGGGACGGCATCGGGCGGTCATCGCCGAACTGCGGCAGCTCACGGCCACCCATCCGATGGACGAGAACATCCACGCCCAGTTGATGGTGGCGCATTACCGCTCCGGCCAGCGCGCGGAATCGGTGATGGTGTTCCACCGGCTCCGCCGCACCCTCGCCGAAGACCTGGGACTGGAACCCAGTCCGCAGACGAAACGGCTGTTCGAGGCCATTCTCAAGACGGACACACTGCTCACGATGGAAGCGCCCGACAGCTTGTCCAGTCTCCGGCTCGCCTGATGGCGGCCGCGCCGTGTCGCGGGCCGAAAGGCAATGGTGTCGTGCTCACGTGTCTGGCGGGTTCGGGTGTCGCGTCCTGCCGGAGCGCGGGACGGTCGCGAGTGACAGGTGTCGTTCTATTGCTACGCAAGGCAAAGGCGGCGGGTTCTACCGCTCGCACGGCCGGACTCGATGTCGCGAAAGCCACTTTCGGGACGTCAGATGTCCCGAAAG
>NZ_JBHXJK010000207.1:0-10598 GCF_042723255.1 Amycolatopsis thailandensis | reverse complement strand
GTTTAGTCCAAACGAAGAGTACGTTGCTCACGCAACTACCGCATCCAGAGGACTAAACGCGGCGGGTCAACGCAGTTTGGGCAGGCGGAAGGAACACATGACTTCCTCCAGCGCCTCGACGTCCAGCGGCGGATGCGGCAGCGGGGTGGCACGGCCGGGTTCGGCGCGAAGGCCGTCGAGCAGCATCGCGAGGCACCGGCGCCACAGGTCCGGCTGGATACCGTGCGTGAACTCGATGACCGAACCGATCATCTGGTGCAGCAGCGGCATGTCCGTCGGCACGATGTCCGCGCGGAGGACCCCCGCCGACTGGGCCCGCTCGACGAGCTGTGTGATCAACGGCACCATGCGTGCTTTCGCCTCGGCGACGCGTTCCTGGCCGAAGACGTTCGACAGCATGACTTCCCGTAACCCGCGGTCACCGGCGTGGAGTTCGGCCGCGCGCCAGGTGAAATCGGCGAAGCCGTCCCACGGATCCTCGGCGCGAAGGGCCTCTTCGGCGAACTCGCGGATCGTCTCGAACTGGTCGACGAACATGGCCTCGACCAGGTGTTCCTTGCTCGGAAAACGGCGATAGACGGTGCCGACGCCGACGCCGGCGTGATGCGCGACGTCGTCGAGAGTCGCTTCGAGTCCGCGCTCGCCGAAGACATCGCGTGCCGCCGCGATGATGCGCTGCCGATTGAGTTCAGCGTCGCGCCGCAACGGCCGCGCCGGTGCGGCGGGAGCGAGGTCCCGAGCCATTCGTCCAGCTTAACAAATGAAGTAGAGGACAGTTCTCCACTTCTTGTGTACCTTGGGCGGCGAAAGAGGAGATACCTACTCCACATAGCCTCTTCGTCACTATCGGTGAGGAAACCGCCCGTATGTCTGAGTCATCCACCGCTGTCGCCACGCCGCCGGGGGACGCGGCCGCGCAGCACCCCAACCCGCACCACGCCAGGAGATGGCTGATCCTGGTGATGATCGGTCTCGCCCAGCTGATGGTGGTGCTCGACGCCACCGTCGTGAACATCGCGCTCCCGTCGGCGCAGCAGGACCTCGGTTTCTCGAACGACGCCCGTCAGTGGGTCGTCACCGCCTACGCGCTCGCGTTCGGCAGCCTGCTCCTGCTGGGCGGGCGGCTCGCGGACCTCTTCGGCCGCAAACGCGCGTTCCTCGTCGGGCTCGCCGGCTTCGCCATCGTGTCCGCGATCGGCGGCGCCGCCGGCAGCATCGAAATGCTGCTCGTGGCCCGCGCCGCGCAGGGTGTCTTCGGTGCCCTTCTCGCCCCGGCGGCCCTTTCGCTGCTGACCACGACCTTCACCGACCCGAAGGAGCGCGGCAAGGCCTTCGGCGTCTTCGGCGCGATCGGTGGTGGCGGGGCGGCGATCGGCCTGCTGCTCGGCGGCGTGCTGACCGAGTACCTCGACTGGCGCTGGTCGATGTACGTCAACATCATCTTCGCGGTGATCGCGTTCGCCGGTTCGTTCGTGCTGCTGAAGAACTCCGAGACCGACGGCCCGCGCCCGAAGCTCGACATCCCGGGCACGATCACCGCGTCGGCCGGGTTGTTCGCGCTGGTCTACGGCTTCGCGAACGCCGAGCGCGACTCGTGGTCCTCGATCTCGGTGTGGGGCTTCCTCGCCGCCGGTGTCGTGCTGCTCGCCGCGTTCGTGGTGATCCAGCAGCGGGCCGAGCACCCGCTCCTGCCGCTGCGCGTGCTGCTCGACCGCGACCGCGGCGGCTCGTACCTCGCGATGTTCCTGCTCGCCATCGGGATGTTCTCGATCTTCCTGTTCCTCACCTTCTACATCCAGCTGAACCTCGGGTTCACGCCGGTGCAGAGCGGGGTCGCGTTCCTGCCGATGGTGGCCACCCTGATGGCCAGCGCGACGTCGGCGACGGCGATCCTGCTGCCCAAGTTCGGCGCGAAACCGTTGGTGTCACTGGGAATGCTGATCGCCGGAGCGGGGCTGTTCTGGCTCTCGGCCATCGACACCAGCAGCACGTACGCGAGCGGGGTGCTGTTCCCGCTGATGGTCATGGGCGTCGGTATCGGCCTCGCCATGGCGCCCGCGATGAGCGTCGCGACCTTCGGCGTCGACACGCACGACGCCGGTGTCGCGTCGGCGGCGGTCAACACCGCGCAGCAGGTCGGCGGTTCGATCGGGACCGCGCTGCTGAGCACGCTGGCCGGTAACGCGGCGACGTCGTTCCTCGTCGGGAAGGTCCCGACGCCGCAGCTCGCGGCCGAAGCGGCGGTGCACAGTTACACCACCGCTTTCGTGTGGGGCGGGTGGATCTTCGTCATCGGTGCGGTGATCTGCGGGCTGCTGCTGCGGTCCGGCGCCCCGGCTCGCGCTCCTGAAGGCGCTTCGGAGGGTGCTCCGGTCGCCGTGCACATGTAGGCCGCGAAGTGTCATGAGGGGTCCCCATGGGACGAAAGTTGTCCTATGGGGACCCCTCATGACACGCGCGCGGAGGGAGCGTCAGCGGGACTGTGACCGCACGGCTTCGAAGACCTCGTCGTCCCACCGGTGCGTCCGGATCAGCCGGTACCGTTCGCAGGCGACCCACAGGTAAGCCTCGGCGTCGGTCCGCGAGCCGATCAGGTCCGCCTGCCGCAGCATCGCCACCACCGGCCCGAACTCCTCGTCGAACCACCGCTGCGCCAGCGTCGCGCGGTCCGAGAAGGTCCCTTCGTCCTGCATCAGCCGGAAACCCCAGGCCTCCACGTGCTCACCGAGCCGCGCGTAGTCCCACGGATCCGTGAACACCACGGAAGCCCGCGACTGCCCGGAAAGCGGGACGCGCTCCAGGAACAGCCGCCGGTAGTCCTTCACGATCAGGTCGCCGCGATACCGGATCCCGCTCGGGTCCAGTTTGGTCCGGACCTCGGTGACCATCGCCTCTATTGTGGACAGTCGCATCGCGTGCGCCACCGAAACGCGGTGGTGCCCGTCGATGATGAAGTGCAGTTCGCCGACGCGGTACACCGCGATCGGCGGGATCGACTCGCCGCGCCTGGTCGCCAGCGCGAGCCGTTCCCAGCGTTCGCGGACCCGGCCCGACGTCGGGCGGAAGCGGCGGTCGAAGTCCCGGCCGCGGTCCACACTGCCGACGATCGAATCGAGCCGGATCACCCGCGCCCCGATCTTCCGCTCGCCGAGATAGCCGAGCGCGTCGACCACCTCGTGGAACGGCAGCATGATGTTGACGTCGTCGGGTTCACCGCGCAGCCAGTTCGCCAGCCGCGACAACACCTGACGCCGTCGTGCGCGGAGGAAGTCGTGTTCCGCGTCAGCCCTGGGAAAACCGGTGTCCTTCACAGTAACTCCATGATCCGGTGCCCGACGACGTTGCGTACCGTCGTCCCGCCGACCATCCGGTCCGGCACGGGTTCACCGTGCGGGTGGATGTGCCCGTGCAGCAACCATTTCGGGCGCAACAACTCGATCGTGCGATGGAGGCAGTCGAACCCCCGGTGCGGCGGATCCTCGCGGTCGCCGCAGTGCCGCGGCGGTGCGTGGGTGAGCAGGACGTCGATATCCCGCCCGTCCCGCCGTCGGCGGAACCCGGCCCGGCGCACCAGCCGACGCGCACGCCGGGCCTGCTGGCGCTGCGTCCACTGGTTCGGGCCGTCGTTGTAGCGGACGGAACCGCCGAGCCCGGCGAAGCGGAGCCCGCCGATGTCGACGATCCGGCCGTCCGCGTTCACCCCGCCCGCCGGGCCCGGCCACTCCGCGGGGAAACCGTCCTTCATGGACAGTCCCCCGTAGCGGGTGTAGCCGGACAGGTCGGGATCGTGGTTGCCCGGGACGAACACGCAGGGCACGTCCAGCGCGCTCGCCAGGAATTCGAGGTACGCGTACGGCAGGTCGCCGGCACCGATCACAAGGTCGGCGGGGTGGTTGTGGACGGCGGACGTCCACAACCGCTCTTCGACCTCGTCCGCGACGACCAGCGCTTTCACACGCTCCAGCGTAATGCCGGAAGCGCTACTTGGGGCCGTGCGCGAACGCGGGGTCCTTGGCGATGATGGCGATCACGATGCCCAGCCAGACGAGGCAGAAGGCGAGGGCCCAGAACTTGAGGTTGGTCAGCATCCTTGGCATGAGGAACTCCAGAACTACCGGAAAGGGAAGAAAGGTCAGAGCCAGCGGTTCTTCCGGAATATTCGGTAGAGCAGGATGCACACGCCGAAGATGATCGTCATCGCCAGCGGGTAGCCGAAGCGCCAATGCAGCTCCGGCATGTAGTCGAAGTTCATCCCGTAGATGCCGGCCAGCGCCGTCGGGACCGCGATGATCGCCGCCCACGCGGTGATCTTGCGCATGTCGGTGTTCTGCTGGAGCGTGATCTTCGCCAGTGTCGCGTCCACCAGGGTGGTCAGCAGCTCGTCGAAGTTCGCGACCCGCTCCGAAACGGTCGTCAAGTGGTCGGAGACGTCACGGAAGTAGGACCGGACCTCGTCCGGGATCAGCCGCGTGTAGCCCTCGGCCAGCCGCTGCAACGGTGTCCCCAGCGGCATCACCGAACGCCGCAGCTCCAGCACCTCGCGCTTCATGAAGTAGATCTGCTCGGCGCTGACCTTGGACCGCGGCGCGAAGACCTGGGTCTCCATCTCGTCGATGTCCGACTCGATCCGCGTGGTCACGTCCAGGTAGTGGTCGACGACGTGGTCCGCGATCGCGTGCAGCACCGCGGACGGCCCGAGTTCGAGCCGCTCCGGGTCCTGGTCGAGTTCGCGGCGCAGCCTGGCGAGCCCCGAGTGGTTCCCGTGCCGCACGGTGATCACGAAATCGCGGCCGAGGAAAGCCATCAGCTCGCCGGTCTCGACGATCTCGTTCGCCGTCGTCGGCGACTCGTGCTCGACGTAGCGGACCGTCTTCAGCACCATGAACAGCGTGTCGTCGTAGCGCTCCAGCTTGGGCCGCTGGTGCGCTTCGAGCGCGTCCTCGACGGCGAGCTCGTGCAGGCCGAAGGTCTCCGCGACACCCTGGATCTGCACCGCGTCCGGCTCGTGCAGGCCGATCCAGACGAACCCCGCGTGCCGCTTGCGCACCTCTTTGATCGCCTCGGCGTGCGTCCAGCGGCCGGGCAGGCGCTTGCCCTCCACGTACACCGCGCAGTCGACGACGTACGCCGAAAGGGGGACGGGCAGCGGGCGTTCGGGAACGCTCTTGGCGCGGCCGTTGCTCCGGCCGCGAAGGCCGCCGAGCGAGGGAATGGCAGGCATGGGGATCTCCTGGGCAGACGTCGTGCGTTGTGCGCGAAGACGACGGGCCAAGCGGTCGGGGGGCCGCTCGGCTAGGCCAGCGTTCCCGGTTTCGTCAGCCCTGCCAGGTGGGGATCCGGCGAGATGTGAAGGCGGAAACGCTGCGACTACTAGGAAGCGGACTATCGCCACTGGACATCGGGTTCCTCACCTCCTTCGGCTCGGCGGACGGTTACGCAGTGGTGTGGGTCGCGTTGACGACCTGACACCAATGGTCGAGGGTACTCCTCAACACGAATGCCTGTCGTCCCAGGCTCACGCCGCGTTACTCGTGCAGGAGGAATGGGTGCAGTTCGGTCGCTATTACGAAGAGTTCGAGGTCGGTGCCATCTACAAGCACTGGCCGGGCAAAACGGTCACCGAGTACGACGACCACCTGTTCTGCCTCATCACCATGAACCACCATCCGCTGCACCTCGACGCGCACTACGCCGAGGAGACCACCGACTTCGGCAAGAACGTCGTGGTCGGCAACTACATCTACTCGCTGCTGCTGGGCATGTCGGTGCCCGACGTGTCCGGCAAGGCCATCGCGAACCTCGAGGTCGAATCGCTGAAGCACGTGAAGCCGACCTTCCACGGTGACACCATCTACGGCGAGACCGAGGTGCTGGACAAGACGCCGTCGAAGTCGAAGGACGACCGCGGCGTCGTCTACGTCGAGACCCGCGGCTACAAGCAGGACGGCACGATCGTGTGTGTGTTCCGTCGCAAGGTGATGGTGCCGAAGCGGTCCTACGGTGACGCCAGGGGCGGCGAGCAGCCAGGTCGTCCCGTGCCGCACGAATAACGACTGTCAGGAGAGGGAGCGCGTCGATGCCCATCGGGCTGGATGAGATCAAACGCCGCCTGCGGAAGTTCGCGACGGTCGAGGCGGCCGGTGTTTCGCCGTTGTACGAGCACTTGGCGGCGAAGGCGGCCGAGGACGACGACGTCGCCGGGCTGCTGACGGACGCCCGCGGCGGTGAAGCGCGCGGAACGCTGCTGATGGCGACGGCGCACCGGCTCATCCAGGCCGACCCGATCCACCCGCTCTCGCGGTACTACCCGTCCGTCGGCGGTTTCGACGGCGTGGACTCGGAGACGTGGCCGCTCTTTCGTTCGTTCCTGCTGGAACGGGCGGACAAGGCCAGGGCGATCATCGCCTCGCGGTACACACAGACCAACGAGGTCCGCCGCGCCGCGCTGCTCTATCCCGCGGTGACGGCGGCGGCGAAGGAGGCGGGCGGCAAGATCGCGCTGCTCGAGGTCGGCTGTAGCGCCGGGCTGCTCCTCGGCCTGGACAAATACGCCTACCGCTACCAGTGCGACGGCGGCGAGCAGCTCACCGCCGGGCCGGCGAAGACTGCCGTCGGCCTGCACTGTGCCTTGGACCTCGCGATCGGCGCCGTCACGCCGAAGGTGCCGAAGAAGCTGACGATCACCGCCCGCGCCGGTCTCGACCGCGCTCCGGTCGACCTCGCCGACGAGGACGAGCTGGCCTGGCTCGAAGCCTGTGTCTGGGCCGACCAGCCCGACCGGATCCGGCTCCTGCGCACGGCCGCGGCCGCGCAGGGCAAACAGCGGCCGGAACTGATCACCGGCGACGCCGTCGACGATCTCGCGTCGGCGGCCGCCACCCTGCCCGCCGACGCTCCGCTCGTCGTGCTGACCAGCCATGTGCTGGCGTACCTGGGGGAGCGGCGGGTGGACTTCCTCGACGCGCTGCGGGAACTCGCCGCGTCCCGGCCGCTGTGGTGGGTCAGCGAGGAGTTCTACGCCGCCGCGCTGGAACCGCTGGTGCCCGGCAGGACCGATCTGGCCGAACCCGCGGACCAGGCCGTGCTCGGGCTGGTCCGCTGGGACGATGGCGTCCCGGACGTGCGTGCGCTGGCCAGGACGGCTCCGCACGGACAGCGGATGACCTGGCTCGCGGTTTAGCTTTTCGCGCGACCGCCGGACATGTCGGGAAAGCATCGGGGAGGATAATTTTCACCTCACCCGGTGCTTTATCCCCGCGGCATTCGCCGATTCGGACACGACACGTGTCAAGCCTGCGAGCGGGGCCCGGTCGGCAGCACTCCCCAGTCGCGGAGAGTGACGAACAAGAGTTCGGCCAACCGGCCGCCTTTGTCGAGTTCGATCAAGGTTTCGGCGTCGATCCACCGGGCGTCGGCGGCGTCGTCACCGGCACGGAGAGTGCCGCCGGTGACCGTGCAGGCGTAGTCGTGGATGTCGTACCGGCCGCGGACGGCGTTGCCGACGTATGTGCCCGGCATCACGTCGAGACCGGTCTCTTCGCGCATCTCGCGAATGACAGCCACTTCGTCCGTTTCGCCTGGTTCCACGCGGCCGCCGGGGACCGACCAGAGTCCACGTCCGGGTTCATTCGCGCGCTGAATCAGCAGAATCCGGCCCAGTCGGTCGTGGACGATGCCGCCGACACAGCGGACGGTGCTGTCCGAAACGGTGTTCATTCCCGAATGGTAGACACCGGCTTCCTGACAACGGCTGTCCTGTACACGGAGAGTAGCCGTACGGTACACTTCACCTCGCCGGCTGACCCAAGCGCGGGACTTCCCTCCCGCGCCGGTGGAAGGTGCGGTACAAAATGAATAGCCAGTATCCGCAGTCAGTCACCGTAAGAGACAGGATTGATCGCCGTGAACGCGAAAAAGCTACTCACTTTCGCAGGAATCGCGTTGGTGCTGTTCTTCGTGATCGCGCAGCCAGGTCAGGCCGCGGGCCTCGTGGGAAACATCATCGGCTTCCTGCGTGACTCGGCCGAATCGGTGATCACCTTCGTCAGCAACGTCTTCAGCTAGCGGGGGAGCGGATACTCTATCGGTATGTTCGCCCCACGCGATCCAGACGAGTATCTCCTCGACACCGAGCGACGGGTCATCAGGATCCGCCGTCACTGGGCTGTGCTGTTGTGGGACACCTTCGAGGCGGTGGCCTTGCTGGCCATCTGCGTCCTGGTGTCCTACCTGTTGCCGCCCGCCGCGTGGGTGATCCAGAACATCCTCTGGTACGCCGCGTTGCTCGTCATCCTGCGCTTCGCGTACGTGGTGATGGAGTGGTGGGTCGAGCGGCTGGTGGTCACGGACAAGCGGTTCGTGATGACCACCGGCGTCTACACGACCAAAGTGCTGATGATGCCGATCACCAAGGTCACCGACCTCACCTACGAACGTTCGGCGTGGGGCCGGATGATGGGGTACGGGACCATGGTGGTCGAGTCGGCCGGTCAGATCCAGGCGCTGAACCGCATCGACTACCTGCCGAAGCCGGAAGAGTTCTACGACACCATCTCCGAGCTCGTCTTCGGCGACAAGCAGAAGCAGGCCGAGCGCTTCTCCATGATCAAGGCGCAGCGTGCGGCGCGCGGCAAGAAGAAGGTCGGTTAGCCCAGGTCCCGGAGTCGCTGTGACCTGGAGCATCGTCGATACTGAGCGGCGATGCGCATCGACTTGCACGCCCACTCCACCGCCTCCGACGGTACCGACAGCCCTGCCGGGCTGGTCGCCGCCGCCGCGAAGGCGGGCCTCGACGTAGTCGCGATCACCGATCACGACACCACGGCCGGCTGGGCCCCGGCCGCCGAGGCACTCCCGCCGGGGCTTTCCCTGGTGCCCGGCGCCGAGCTGTCCACGATCTCCGTGGATCCGGTGTCCGGGCGGCACGTCAGTGTCCACCTGCTCGCGTACCTCTTCGACCCGGAGTCGAAGGCGGTCGTCGCCGAGCAGACCCGGCTGCGGTCTGAGCGGCGCTGGCGGTTGCGCGTGATGGCCGAGCGGATGGCGGCCGACGGCCTGCCGGTCGATCCCGACGAGGTCATGTCGCTGCTGCCCGAAGACGGTTCGGCCGGACGCCCGCACCTCGCGCAGGCCCTCGTGCGGGCCGGTGTCGTCTCGTCGGTGAACGAGGCCTTCGGAAGCTACCTCGGCAACGGGAGCGGGTACTTCGTGGCGCGGCAGGACACCCTCGTGGAGGACGCGATCGACATGATCGCGGAAGCGGGCGGCGTCACCGTGATCGCGCATCCTTTCGCCTACACGCGAGGCGCGACCATCACCGTCGACGTACTGGCCGGACTGGCCGAGCACGGGCTCACCGGCGTCGAGGTCGACCACCCGAACCACGACGAGGAGACCCGCGTCCGGCTGCACGGGCTGGCGGGGGAGCTGGGGCTCGTGCGCACCGGGTCGAGCGACTACCACGGCACGAACAAGACCATCGATCTCGGCGACGAGACCACCGACCCGCTCGCGCTCGAAGAACTCGTCGCGCGGTCGACCGGGTATCAGGTCGTGACGCGGTGACGATCACGGACTTCTTCGACGCGCGGCTGTTCATGAGCGCGACGATCACGCTGATCGTCATCATGGACCCGCCCGGCACGGTGCCGGTGTTCCTGAGCCTGACCGGCCGCAAGTCGGTGGCGTTCCGCGCCAAGGCCGCGCGGCAGGCGGTGCTGGTCTCGCTGCTGGTGATCTCGCTGTTCGCCGTTGCGGGACAAGCGATCCTGTCGTATCTCGGCATCGGGATCCCGGCGTTGCAGGGCGCGGGCGGGCTGTTGCTGCTGCTCATCGCGCTGCAATTGCTGACCGGCAAGACCGGCGGCGAGGCCGAGGCGGCGGGCGACGACGTCAACGTCGCGCTCGTGCCGCTCGGGACGCCGCTGCTCGCCGGCCCGGGCGCGATCGCCGCGACCATCGTCTTCGTGCGGCAGGCCGACGGGCACGTCGGCGCGTACGTGGCTCTCGCGCTTTCGATCGTGACGGTGCACTTCGTGCTGTACCTGTGCATGCGGTACTCGGGCGTGGTGATCCGGCTGATCAAGGAAAGCGGGATCACGCTGCTGGCGAAGATCGCCGGTCTGCTGCTGGCCGCCATCGCGGTCGAACTGGTGGCGAACTCGGTGAAGGGCTTCATCTCGGGCACCTGACCGGCCCCCGACTTTCGCGCGGTGATAGCAAGGGTCCCTTGCTACCGTTTCTCTCAACGTTGAGAGAGATGGAGGTCCGTGAAGGCCTCCTTGCCTACCCTGAAGGTAGTAAAGGGGGCCTTCACGGACTCTGGGTTCCTCAAGGCGACCTTCACGGACCGCCGCTCCGCCCCAGGCGCCACAGGAACCTCAGGCGCCCCAGAAACCCCACATGTCACAGCGGGCGCGCGTGAAGGCCCCCTTCACGCGGCTCAGCCGAGGAAACTCGCCCTTCACAACGCCCCAAGTACATGAAGGGGTCCTTCACGGAGCCAGGCGCAGTGAAGGGGGCCTTCATGTACCTGACCCAGCGGTGCGGCGATACCAAAGGTCCCTTGCTCCTCCCGCCTCGCGCTCCCACCCGCCCGA